>NZ_PJAV01000146.1:0-99942 GCF_002836695.1 Pseudoalteromonas sp. 78C3 | reverse complement strand
GACTATAAATATAAGATTAAATTGCGATAAGTCGTTACAATGCGCGCTTAATTAATTGAAGGTAAATACAGTGAAAAACTCAGTTTTAGCATTACGCGCTCAACAAATAAGTGAATCCCGTCGAGAGTTTAATGCTCGAGGCGGTAAATTAGATCGCTGTGAGCAATGCTTAATAGCTAAGCACTACTGTATTTGTAAAGGTGTTGAGCATGCAGATTGTAAAGCAGCTGTGTGCTTATTAATGTATCACAATGAAAGCTTTAAACCTTCTAATACTGGGCGCTTAATTGCTGAAATAGTGCCAGATAACCACGCATTTAGATGGGATAGAACAGACCCTAACCCCGCTCTTTTAGCTTTGATAAGCGATTCACAATATCAGCCAATGGTAGTATTCCCTGCTGAAGATGTAGAAGAGGGCAGGGCCATTACCGAAATAAGTATTGAAGAGGGTAAAAAACCGCTATTTATATTTTTAGATGGTACCTGGCGTGAAGCTAAAAAAATGATTCGCAAAAGCCCATACTTAGATAACTTGCCTGTACTTTCTGTTACTGCTGATAAACTATCTGATTACCGATTACGTGTTGCCCCTCATGCGCATCAACTAGGCACTGCTGAAGTGGCTATTATGGTGCTAGCGCTTGCGGGAGAAATGGATGCATCTTCTAAATTAGAACAGCATTTTATTAAGTTTCGTGATGCGTATTTGCTTGGTAAGCGCAATAAAGGCCGACCGCTAGAAGAATAGTTTTACGTAGTTAAGCGAAAGCTTGCTGCTCTTTTAAGTGAGCAAGTGCTTTATTTTGAATTGCTCTGAAGCCTTCTTCAGATGTTAATTGTAAAACCGTATTATATAATTGGCTTACGCTATTGTGAGCCTGAATAAACGAGGTGCAGTCCTCACCAATCATATCCTTAGCCTCTTCGACTCGCTTTAAAAAGTAACAGCTAATATCGGTTTTTCCCTTAAAGTGAGTAGTCGCAATAGCGCTTGCTATTCTATTAAGCTGATAACTAAATTCATCAGGTCGAGAACCCTCACCCCATTTACTAATAGAAATATCGCTTTCTAACTGGATAATTACGTTAAGTATGTTTTTAAACTCACTCATTGGCATATTTAAAAAGTTATAACCTTTGGGGCTAAATAAAGCTTTATACGGATTTTTGTTGGGAGTTTGGGCACTAAAAACACCAATTGGTTTTGCTGTACTTGCGTCTGATACTTTACATAAAAAGGTATTGCTTTGCGGCATTTTAAAATTCATATCCATTGAGTATTTATGATCCTTGCGTTACTTAGTTATCGGCGCAATTAATGAAAAACTTAGCGAAATTTAAAATATTAATAAAGTATTTGAAGGTATTAATATTGATTAACTGGGATGCAGTATTACCCTGCAAAAGTTAGTGGTAGTTGCTTAGAGCTTTACTAAACCCAAATTTTAGGCAAAGAAAAGCGCGCTCTATCTCTAGGCGCGCTTGCGGAATCTTCTAATTTTCTGCATCCTGCAATTGAACTTAATCAACTCCAATTTTTACTAATCCATGTTTATTACTATATTACTTTTTAGTTCTATGTAATGTAGACCATCCGGGCCTGTATCCTTAAATTCCTAAACATCCTGTAGGGTAAATACTATTACCAAATCCTTAATTACACTTCCTAGTGTATCCCTATTTTAACCAATCCCTTGTGTTGCCTTAAAAGGCCTGTCCATTTATTCCTTAAACATCCTGTTAAACAACTTAGCCGTGTTGTTATCCTTTTCGCATCTTCCTGACGCTGTCCTTTTTACAACATTGCGTTGTGATACTCATCCTGAGCCTGTCCTAAAATCCGTGTTGTCCTGGTAACCTAATCATTGGTTGGTTGAGTAAGCAGTCCATTTCCTTTTACTCAATAAGCGTCATTGCTTGGTTGATGCGTAAATTATAGTGCAATAGAGCAACTAAAATAGGGATAAAACTACGTTCAATTAGTATTTATGCAATAGTAATAATGTAAAAGTTCAATTAATACATGTTGTTAGGTTGTTTTTGTGTGTTTTTTATCTTGATTTTTACTCATTAGCTGTCACATCCGTGAGACATCTCTTACACTGCATTTCCTTTTTGGGCGTTATTTACATATTTACATTTATTTAAAGTGTGCACTTTTTGAATGAGCGCGGTAGAATTCGATGATAATAACAATTATTTAGGTGAAATAATGAAGACAGTATTTACACTTGTTTTAGGATTAGCAGCATCGGCACCAGCCTTTGCAAGTGACGTTGTTAATATCTATTCTTTTCGTCAGCCGTTTTTGATTCAGCCAATTTTAGAAGATTTTACAAAACAAACGGGAATAAAAACCAATGTTGTTTTTGCTAAAAAAGGGTTAATTGAGCGTGTTAAACGTGAAGGTAAACATAGTAAAGCCGATTTAGTATTAACCTCTAATTTTAGTGCGCTTATTCAATTAGAAGATTTAAAATTAACACAAACTATAAAAAGTGACAGTGTAAATAATAACGTGCCTGCAGCTTTTCGTGACGGTGATGGCCAATGGGTCGCGCTTACTAAGCGAGTTCGTAATGTGTATTCATCAAAAGAGCGAATTGGTGCGTTACCTAAGCTCACTTATGAAGATTTAGCAGATCCTAAATACAAAGGACAAATTTGTACGCGCTCTGGCAAACATCCATATAACTTAGGTTTAGTGGCTTCTATGATTGCACACCATGGTGAAGCGCAAACCAAAGAGTGGCTTGAAGGTGTTAAGGCTAATTTAGCACGTAAACCTCAAGGTAACGATCGTGCTCAAGTTAAAGCCGTTAAAGAAGGTTTATGTAACTTGGCATTAGGTAATAGTTACTACCTTGGTAAAATGCTAGAAGATAAAGAGCAAAAAGGTTGGGCAGAGGCCGTAAATATTAACTTTCCGAATCAAACTAATCGTGGCTCACACATAAATGTTTCGGGTGCGGTTATTACCAAATATGCTAAAAACCCTGAAAATGCATTAAAGCTCATAGAATATATGACCGACAGCAAAGCACAAAACATGTATGCCTCATTGAATATGGAGTATCCAGTTAAGTCGGGTGTTGAACTATCAAGTTTGGTTGCCTCTTGGGGGAGTTTTAAAGAAGACAGCTTGCCACTTGATGAGATTAGTAAATATCGTCCGTTAGCGCTTAAGCTAATTGATGAGGTGAAGTTCGATCTTTAATGACTAATAAATTTAAGCTGTCTAAATGGCAGCTCTTTGCGTGGTCGACTGGCTTAATTCTATCGGCCCCGTTGTTTTTTCTTCTTTTTGAATCTCTACAAGGTAGCTCTGAGGTGTTTTCTCACCTGTGGGATACCGTGCTTTGGGATTACATAACCAATACCGTATTGCTTGTTTTAGGTGTTTGCGTCCTTAGCTGCGCCATAGCTTTGCCACTTGGATGGCTAACGGCTTACTGTAGTTTCCCGGGTAAAAAACAGTTTGAATGGGCACTTATGCTGCCCCTTGCTATGCCCACCTATATTATTGCCTATGTATACACTGATTTATTAGATTATGCGGGTCCGGTGCAAATAGCACTGAGAGAATGGTTTGGCTGGCAATCGCCTAATGACTATTGGTTTTTTGATATACGTACATTACCCGGCGCCATCGTTATGATTGCCTTGGTACTTTACCCGTATTTATTTTTAATTTTTAAAACAGCCCTTCGCGAACAGTCATTCAAATTAGTACAAGCTAGCCAGTTAATGGGGTTATCTCCTTGGCAAAGCTTTTTTAAAGTAAGCTTAGTGCTCTCTCGTGGGGCTATTGTGGCGGCTCTTGCACTTATTAGTATGGAAACCATGGCTGACTTTGCAACAGTGAGTTATTTTGCCGTAAGTACATTAACGACTGCCGTATACGATACGTGGTTTGGTTATTACTCACTTACAGCGGCAGCTAAAATATCGGGTGTGATGTTATTACTGTTATTTTTAGCATTAATGGCAGAGCGCTTTAGTCGTCGTAACCAAGCGGTATTTGAGCGCCAATCAAGCGTAAATAGCGAATCTCTCTATGTATTAAAAGGAAAGTCAGCTTGGCTAGCAACGGCATTTTGCAGCTTTATTTTACTTATCGCGTTTGTAATTCCTATTGCAGTACTTATAAATTACGCCATTACCTACTTTGATAAAGCATGGGATGTAGAGTTTTTTAGTTACGCTTGGCAAAGTTTAAAAGTGGCAGGGGTCGTGAGCCTAATAACGATTACGTTGAGTGTTTTTGTGGTTTTTTATCAGCGTGTGGCAAAGCAAACGTATCCGCTTATTCCCGGACGTTTAGCAAGCACAGGCTATGCGCTGCCTGGCACAGTACTCGCTATTGCGGTTTTATTACCGCTTACGTTATTAGAGAACACCATTAACACAGCGCTCGAGCCGTATAATTTAGATATTGGCTTGCTGCTTACAGGTAGTATTCTTACTATTATTATTGCTTATATTGTTAGGTTTTACGCCATTGCACACGGAGCAATTGAGTCGAGTTTTTTACGTATTAGCCCATCACTTGATATGGCAAGCCAATCAATGGGTAAAAGCCAAGGACAAACACTGCGTTTAGTGCACCTACCTTTACTGCGAAGAGGATTGCTTACTGCTGCGTTATTGGTATTTATTGAGTGCATGAAAGAACTGCCAGCTGCGCTATTGCTCAGACCGTTTAATTTTGAAAGCTTAGCTACTCATGTATTTCAGTATGTGAGCGACGAGCAGTTAGAGCTTGCTTCAATATCGGCATTATTTATTGTTATTGTTGGGTTTATTCCTTTGTATTTTATTAATCGTTCTATGGAGCAGCGTAGTTAAATGAGTAGTTTAATTTTACAAGGAGTGAGCTATCACTATAACGGCACAAAGGTTATTCACGATTTAGATTTAACGGTGGGTAAAGATGAAATTGTTTGCCTACTCGGAGCGAGTGGGTGCGGCAAAACGACCACGTTAAAAGCGATTGCAGGTTTAATTGAAGCTAAGCAAGGGTCTATTTTTATAGACGGTAAATTAGTGAGTGATGAGCAATCGTTTGTCTCGCCTGAGCACCGTAACATCGGCATGATGTTTCAAGATTATGCATTGTTTCCGCATTTAACGGTGGCAAATAATATCGCATTTGGGCTTAGTAAAATGAGTAAAGCTCAAAAGCAGCAACGCGTTGATGAAATGCTTAAGCTGGTACATTTAATTGGCTGTGCTGACAGGTTCCCGCATCAGTTATCGGGTGGTCAACAGCAGCGTGTAGCTATTGCTCGTGCATTAGCTTATAAGCCTAGTTTATTGCTACTTGATGAGCCCTTTTCAAATATCGACACACAAGTACGCTTTGAATTAATAGCCGATATACGTCGAATTATTAAGGCAACCCAAGTATCTGCTGTGTTTGTTACACATTCAAAAGAAGAGGCGTTTGCCTTTTCAGATACACTTGCCATTATGCATCGCGGTAAAATTGAGCAACAAGGCACGCCTGAGCAGCTTTTTGCAGCTCCATGTTCAAAGGAGGTTGCAGAGTTTCTGGGTCAAGGCATATACTTGAGCGCAGAAGTATTAACAGCAACTGAATACAAAACGCCATTTGGTTTAGTCGAATCTTATATTGAGAGTAAGCATGACGTAAGCGTAGGGCTTATATATGTACGTCCTCATCAAATAGAATTAGTGGCAGATAACCAAAGTGACAAACTCAGCAAGCGAGCTACAATCATAAGTCGTCGCTTTATTGGTTCGGCGTATGTTTATTCACTTGTTATTGATGAACAAGAAATTGAAGTTGCTGCACAATATGGCCAGTCATTTGAAAATAATGAGCAGGTTATAATAAAAATAAAACCTCACACGGTGAATTTTTTCGAATCGTAATTAATTTGTTATTCGCTGTGTTTTTATCTATAAAACTAAGGAATAACAATGGCGCAAGCGCAATCAGGGATTTGTGCTGAAGCAAACTTACACGGTTTGCACTTATTTTTTAATGTGTTTGATGGTCAAGATGAATCACTTCGCGCAAAGTTAAAACAAGTAAGCGCTATTGAAGAAGAGTTTAGCGATCAATTTTCAGAATCAATGCTTTCTTGTATGGTTGCTATTGGTGCGCAATATTGGCCGCATATCCTCCCTGAATACATCCCAAGCGAACTACAGAGCTTTCCTAATATAAACCATAGCGATCATCAAATGAGCGTACAACCGTGCGATTTATTTGTGCAAATTCGCTCTGACCGTGAAGACGTTAACCATTTATTTGCGCTGCAAATTTTAAAACTATTTGCTCCCGATGTTGAGCTGGTGGAGCAAATTCGTAATTTTCGCTTTTTAGATGGTCGTGATTTTAATGGTTTTATTTATGGTGGCGATACCGCTCATGGAAGAAAAAAGCGCGCTACGGCTTTAATTAGTAACCCTGGCAATTTTGAAGATCAGGGGAGTTATATTCATGTACAGCGTTATAAGCATGACTTAACTATGTGGCAGCACTTATCATTGAGCGAGCAAGAACAAATAATGGGGCGTACGCGCCTTGATAACACGCTAATTACCCCAGCGATTGAAACCAGCCATGCTTCACGTAGCGAGCTAAAAGACGAAGAAGGCCAACCGCTATTATTAAATCAGAGCATGCCTTATGGCGATGTGTATGAGCAGGGAATGTTATCAATTACATGCGCTTGTACGGGCACTGCATTTGAAAAAGTACTTAATAGTCGTTTAGGGGAAGGGGATTGTTACGACCACTGGCTTGATTTTACTCAAGCCGATATGGGTTCTGCTTTCTTTGCGCCTTCAGTCGGGTTTTTAAAACAAATTTAGTTTGCTATTAAACCGTATCAAATAAAATGCGAACACGTTCAAGTGTTACATCTATTTCAGATATTTTAGCAGGAGCGATAAAAATAGTATCGTCGCCTGCAATTGTTCCTAGTACGCCATCTGCTTTACCTAATGAATCTAATAAACGAGCAATAAGCTGAGCAGCACCTGGGCTGGTACGAATGATGATCATCATTTCGTTGTGCATAATGTCGATTACTAATTGGCGTAATGGGCTTTTAGCCGTAGGTACACCCATTTCAGCTGGTAAGCAGTAAACCATTTCTTGTTTGGCGTTACGTGTGCGTACAGCACCAAATTTACTTAGCATGCGCGATACTTTACTTTGGCTTATATTGTCAAAGCCTTGATCTTTTAATGCATCAACTATTTCGCCTTGAGAGCCAAAATTTTCTTCTTTTAATAGTGATTTAAATGCTTTTACCAGTGCTTCTTGTTTATCTTGTGGTTGCATAGTCTTTATTCGTTTTTGTTATTTATGCCGCAAATTCTACACAAAAATGAATAATTATGCAGCAGTTGTTTAGTTAACTTGCCAGTTTGATGCGTTAAATCACAAAAGTTTACGACTATGGTCGAAAATATACTTGAAATAGACAGGATAAATTTGTTTTTAGTCGCTAATTTCATTATCTTAAGAGCCACAAATGTTTCCTACCTCAAATTACGGAGAATTCCAATGAAAGTTGCTGTATTAGGTGCTGCAGGCGGTATCGGCCAAGCGTTGTCTTTATTATTAAAAACAGGCTTACCAGCTGGCTCTGAATTATCACTTTATGATGTTGCACCAGTAGTACCAGGTGTTGCGGTTGACCTTTCTCACATCCCAACAGATGTTAAAGTAGCAGGCTTTGGCGCAGACGAATTAAACAAAGCGCTTGAAGGCTCTGACATCGTTCTTATCCCAGCGGGTATGCCACGTAAACCAGGTATGGATCGTGCTGATTTATTTAATGTAAATGCTGGTATCATCAAAACTTTAGCAGAAGGCATTGTTGCTAGCTGTCCTAAAGCGTTAGTAGGTATTATTACTAACCCAGTAAATGGCACAGTTCCAATCGTTGCTGAAGTATTCAAAAAAGCAGGTACTTACGACGCTAAACGCGTATTCGGTATTACTACGCTTGACGTTATTCGTTCAGAAGCATTTGTTGCTGAACTTAAAGGCGTAGACGTAGCAACTGTGAAAGTACCAGTAATTGGTGGTCACTCAGGCACAACTATTCTTCCTCTACTTTCTCAAGTTGAAGGTGTTTCTTTCACTGATGAAGAAGTTGCTGCACTTACTCCACGTATCCAAAATGCGGGTACTGAAGTTGTAAATGCTAAAGCAGGCGGTGGTTCAGCTACGCTATCTATGGGTGCTGCTGCAGCTCGTTTTTGTATGTCTTTAGTTAAAGGCCTACAAGGTGAGGAAGTTGTAGATTACGCTTACGTTGCTGTTGAAAATGGCGATGCAGAGTACTTTGCACATCCAGTACGTTTAGGTAAAAACGGCGTAGAAGAAATTCTTTCTTACGGCGAACTAAGCGCATTTGAAACAAAAGCAAAAAATGACATGCTTGAAACACTGAAAAAAGACATCAAAGAAGGTGTTGATTTCATGGCGTAATAGCCAAAGTAGAATAACAAAAAAGCCTGCATTTGCAGGCTTTTTTATTGCTCAGAATTAATTTCACACTGTGTAGCTAGTTAAAACTAGTGGTCGCGGTCAACCGCAATACGAGCAAGGCTTATGAGTGCTTGCTTATAGTCAGACTCAGCTAAAAAGTCTAAACACGCAATAGCTTTGTCAGCTTCAAGCTCTGCTTTTTGCATTGTAAATTCAAGCGCATTAGTTTGCTTTAGTGCCGATAGAATTTCTTCTAAATGCTCCATACCATTACTGTGCTCTATTGCATTACGAATAAGCTGCGTTTGCTGCTCGCTACCATGTTGCATAGCATAAATAAGTGGAAGCGTTGGTTTGCCTTCAGCTAAATCATCACCAATGTTTTTACCCAACTGCTCAGCATCTGCATTGTAATCGAGTACATCATCTACTAACTGAAACGCAGTACCTAAATGCATACCATATAGGTTTAGTGCATCGAGAGTAGTTTGGTCTTGCTCAGTAATAATGGCAGCAAGGCCTGTCGCTGCTTCAAACAGTTTAGCCGTTTTAGAGTAAATAACCTGCATATAACTGGCTTCGGTTGTATCTGGGTCGTTGCAGTTCATTAGCTGCAATACTTCACCTTCAGCAATAATATTTGTTGCATCGGCAAGTACTTGCATAACCTGCATTTTTCCAAGGCCAACCATAAGCTGAAATGAACGAGTGTAAATAAAGTCACCAACCAATACGCTAGCAGCATTACCAAATTCAGCATTTGCTGTTGGTGTGCCACGTCGTAAGTTTGATTCATCTACAACATCATCATGCAATAGCGTTGCTGTATGAATAAACTCAACAATTGTTGCAAGTGTTATGTGATCTTTACCCTGATAACCGAGCGCTTTGGCTGCTAAAATCGCCAGCATTGGACGAACGCGTTTGCCGCCACTGCTAACTATATATAAACCAAGCTGATTAACTAACGCCACATCTGAGCGCATTTGCGCATGTATAAGTTGATTGACGTCATTCATATCGCTTTCGATTAACGCCTGGATAGCTTTTATATCCATTGATCTCCGAGCCAATTTTTATGTGTGAACGGCGCAGATTGTACAACAAAAAATGCACTAGCTCGATATTTTGTGACGATTGATTGAAAAAACACTATTAAAGTACTTAATTTAGACTGAATTAGCCAAGATAACTGATTAATTGATAATCAATATACAGTTTATGGTGTGCTTAGATATTAAGCTGTGAGGGTCATATTTGAGTACATTAATTTATTTCGACTAAGAGTTAAAAAGCGCTTGGCAAAAGGGCTAATTAATATAAAATGGGGTAAATATTGAATTGCTCTCAAAGCAGCTACTTTTTATTCATTTTAATTACAAAATAGGCTTGCTAGTTATTTCGCGTTAGCGTAAACTTCGCGCCCTATCGAAGAATATTTTAGTTGCGCCGATTTGAGGGTGCACAGACGGAGTTAATTATGTACGCGGTTTTCCAAAGTGGTGGTAAACAGCATCGTGTGACTGAAGGTCAAACGATTCGTCTTGAAAAATTAGACGTTGAAACTGGTGCGGCAGTAGAATTTGATTCAGTACTTTTAGTTGCTGATGGTGAGAAAATCGAGATCGGTGTACCGTTCGTAAACGGTGGCAAGATAACAGCTGAGGTTGTTTCACATGGTCGCGGTGAGAAGATTAAGGTTGTTAAATTTAGACGCCGTAAGCATTCTCGTAAGCAAATGGGCCATCGTCAATGGTTCACTGAAGTTAAAATCACTAGCATTAGCGCTTAATTAGAGGTACTTAGAAATGGCACATAAAAAAGCAGCTGGTAGTACTCGTAACGGTCGCGATTCAGAAAGCAAACGCCTAGGTGTTAAGCGTTTTGGTGGCGAATCAGTTCTAGCGGGTAGCATCATTGTTCGTCAGCGTGGAACTCGTTTCCACCCTGGTACTAACGTAGGTATCGGTAAAGACCACACTATCTTCGCAAAAGCAGATGGTAAAGTTCAGTTTGAACAAAAAGGTCCTTTAAACCGTAAATACGTAACTATCGTAACTGAGTAATCAGTAAGGTAGTTAAAAACCCCGCCTTTGCGGGGTTTTTTGTTTTGTAGTCAGTCAAAATATATACCCAAGCCTGCATTTGTGTTGGCTTGGGTATATAATAGAGTTATTAAACAAGCCAATCCCTAAAGTGAGTAATCATGAAGTTTGTAGATGAAGTAGAAATTCGCGCAGAAGCTGGAGACGGTGGCAGCGGCATCGTGTCTTTCCGTCGTGAAAAATATGTTCCAGATGGTGGACCAGACGGCGGTGACGGTGGAGACGGTGGTAGTGTTTATCTACAAGCTGATGAAAACTTAAATACCCTAATTGATTATCAGTTTGAGCGCTTTCATAGAGCTGAACGTGGTACTAACGGTCGTAGCCGTAACTGTACAGGCCGAAAAGCCGATGACTTATTTGTTATGGTGCCTGTAGGCACGCGCATCATGGATGTTGATACCCAAGAGGGACTTGGCGACTTAACTCAAGATGGTCAACGAATTTTGGTTGCAAAAGGTGGTTTCCACGGCTTGGGGAATGCACGTTTTAAATCAAGTACTAACCGAGCACCTCGTCAAAAAACATTGGGCACACCCGGTGAAGTACGTAACTTAAAGTTAGAGTTACTATTATTAGCTGATGTAGGCTTACTAGGATTACCAAATGCAGGTAAATCTACGTTTATCCGCAGTGTATCTGCAGCAAGACCAAAAGTAGCTGATTACCCATTCACGACGCTTATTCCTAATTTAGGTGTGGTACGTCCTGAAGCAAATAAATCATTTGTTATAGCCGATATTCCGGGTCTAATTGAAGGTGCATCTGATGGTGCAGGCCTAGGTATTCGCTTCTTGAAGCATTTAGAGCGTTGTCGTGTGTTATTGCACATTATTGATGTAATGCCGGTAGATGGTTCAAACCCTGTTGATAATGCATTCTCGATTATTAACGAGCTACACCAATACAGTCCTAAATTAGCTGAAAAACCACGCTGGTTAGTGTTTAATAAAATAGATTTATTACCAGAAGATGAAGCAAAAGCGCTATGCGAAGCGATTGCAGAAGAGCTGGGCGAAACTGAAAATATTTATCACATTTCAGCAATTAATAAACTTAATACTCAACCTTTAATCCACAACATAATGACACTACTTGATAGCATGCCTAAAGAGAAGTTTGTACAAGTTGAAGATGAAGAAGTTGAATTCAAGTGGGATACCTATCATGAAAAAGCCACTAAAGGTAAAGGCAATGATGATGATTGGGACGACTGGGATGAAGATGATTACGACGTAGAAGTTGTCTACGAGCGTTAATTAAATAGAATTTATTAAAAAGGAGCTTATGCTCCTTTTTCTTTGTTTAAGAATAAAGTACTAGGTGTTTATTATGATAATTTCAATGATTGCAGCAATGGCAAATAACCGTGTAATTGGCCTAGATAATAAAATGCCATGGCATTTACCTGCGGATCTTCAGCATTTTAAAAAAATAACTACGGGTAAACCTGTGATCATGGGTCGTAAAACTTTTGAGTCAATAGGCCGTCCTTTACCTGGGCGTCGTAATATTATTATTACTCGAAACAGCGAATATACTGCACAGGGTATTGAAGTGGTAACCACACCAGAGGCCGCACTAGAACTGGTTTGTGCTGTTGAAGAAGTAATGATTATTGGTGGCGGTAATATTTATGAGCAATTTTTACCAAAAGCAGAACGCTTGTATTTAACCTTTATTGATTTAGATATTAAAGGCGATACACAGTTTCCTGATTACAATAAAGTTGCTAATTGGGACGTGAAAGAAGAGCAAGAAAACCTCCCTGATGAAAAAAACAAATCTAGTTATAAATTCGTAACTTTGTATAAAGAACATTAACATTATTGCGTAATTTTTGATAGATTGATATAATATTTGATAGTCTATATAAGAACAAAGTATTATAAAGGGTTTGTCATGTTTAAATTACCAAAGCTAGTTGCACTTACTGCTGTTGTCGCTGTAAGTTCTTTTTCGTATACAGCACCTGCAAATGCTGAAGATCAATTAGCAGTATCTATTTGTGAATATATTGCGGCAGACGATAAAAACCGATTACGCAGCAAGCTTAAAAGCTCTCGTGTAAAAATTCGTAATATTTATGATGCAGTACAATGTAATGGTAATAACTTATTACGCCATGCTGTTGCTAGTAATGCAGTGGATACTGGTGAGTATATAGTTAAAAACTTATCAAAAAGTGCTCTAACAGATGGTGCTGATATTGCTTGGGCTGAAGGCAACTTTGCTAGCTCACCACTTATTGCAGTGATTAAAGATCGCGCTGGTCTTTAATTATAAAAAGGTTTTATAACTCTACCTTCAGTAAGGTATTGTTAAATATTGATTAGTCTGAAGTTGTTATTAATAACAACTTCAGACTTTTTTATTTAGCTAATGTAATCTCACCCCCAACAAAATCATTAATAAGTTCACTATTTACCTATCTATTTTATATTCCCAAAGTGTAGAGTCTTCACTTTAAAAGCAGCTTCAAATTTACTTCTTCAAAAGAGGTAACTTTATTCAGCTGGTATCTATTTTATATCTGCTAGTTTATTTACAAACTTAATCACTAAGGATAGATATGAAAGCTGTAATTCCAGTAGCAGGCTTAGGGACGAGAATGCTCCCTATGACAAAAGCTATTCCAAAAGAAATGCTCCCTATAGTTGATAAACCTCTAATTCAATATATTGTCAGCGAATGTGTATCTGCCGGTATTAAAGATATTGTATTAGTTACACACAGCTCTAAAAATGCAATCGAAAACCATTTTGATACAAGTTACGAGCTAGAAGCTACTCTTGAAAAACGTGTTAAACGTGCTTTATTAGATGAGATTCGCTCTATTTGTCCGCCTGATGTCACCATTATGAGTGTACGCCAAGGTGAAGCTAAAGGGCTAGGGCATGCTATTTTGTGTGCTAAGCCAATAGTTGGTGACGATAACTTTGTAGTGCTCCTGCCAGATGTGATACTTGATGCTTATACTGCCGATCAAGAAACTGAAAACTTAGCGGCCATGATTAAACGCTTTAAAGAAACTCAAGCAAGCCAAATAATGCTTGAGCCAGTAGCTAAAGAAGACGTTAGTAAATATGGTATTGCTGATATAAACGGTGTTGAGTTAATGCCAGGTAAAAGTGCTGCAATTAAAGCTATGGTTGAAAAACCTGATGCAGATTTAGCACCTTCAAATCTTGCTGTTGTAGGGCGATATGTACTGAGTAAGAATATTTGGCCTCTACTCGCAAAAACGTCTGTAGGCGCTGGCGGTGAAATACAACTTACAGATTCTATTGACGCATTAATGGCACAAGAAACCGTTGAAGCATTTCATATGAGTGGTCGCTCTCACGATTGTGGAGATAAGTTAGGCTACTTAAAAGCAATTGTTGAGTACAGTATACGAGATGAAAAGCTAGGTAATGATTTTTCAAGTTTTATAAATGATTTGAATTTACCTTAGCTACAGAGCAATAAATTTTATGAAAACTATAGAAGCTAAAATAGTTTTCATAAAATGTAGTAAACTCGGTCTATAAACCTTTGCTAGACTACTCTGGGTTACTAAGTTAGTTACACTTTACCTACACTGTAATAGTTTACGTAGTATGATTGTTACTTATTCTGTATTGATCTTTTAAAGGAACCACCATGATTGAGCAAGGCCAAGAATTACCATCGGTTACGTTAACGCAATTAACTGACGACGGTATGCAATCTCTTACAAATAAAGAGTTGTTTGAAGGTAAAAAAGTCGTGTTATTTGCAGTGCCAGGTGCATTTACACCAACGTGTTCAAATGCACATTTACCTGAATTTATTACTCTTGCTGATAAAATTAAAGCAAAAGGTGTGGATGCTATTTACTGTGTATCTGTTAATGACGCATTTGTTATGAAAGCATGGGGCGACTCGCAAAACGCGCAAGAAATTACAATGCTTGCTGATGGCGATGGAAGTTTCACTAAATCGTTAGGGCTTGATAAAGATACCGCTAGTTTTGGTGGTTTACGTTCAACGCGTTACGCTATGATTGTTGAAAATGCAGTAGTAACTGGTTTATTTGTAGAGCAAGACAAAGAGTTTGTTGTAAGCCGCGCAGAATCAGTACTAGAGAAGCTATAACAGTAATAAAGTGTAGGTTTTAGCTTTAATTAATCAGCTACTTACTATTTAAAAACCGATGTTGGAAACAACATCGGTTTTTTATTTACGGCTCAAATTTTAAATTACGGTTGGTATTGTCCGCTAAGTGTTAAACCAGAGAAAGTGCTATAGGCGTTAACACTTAAGTGCCAAGTACCTGCTTGTGGATTGGTAAATGTACATGTTTCTGCGTTGCCATTTTTATAAGGGCGACAATCGTACGTAGTGGTTGTTGGTTGGCTGCCATATTTTACAAATAAGTCTGCATCGCCACTTCCACCCGACGTTGTTACTGTAAACGTACTCATTCCTGCAGGTACATCTAACGTGTAATGTTTCCACTGACCAGTATTGGCTGTCACATCGCTTATAGTGCCTCCGCCAGCTTGTGGAGTGCCTGTACCGCCACCAGACGATGAACCACCAGTAATATTACCTACCAAGCTCACAGCTGAATACGCAGAGTAGCCGTTAAGCATTACGTGGTAAGTTCCCGCAGTAGGGTTATCAATAGAACACTCTTCGCTATTACCGCCTTTATAAGGGCGACAGTCATAGGTAGTAGTTGTAGGTTTACTGCCCGCACGTACGTATAAATCAGCATCACCAGTACCACCACTCATAGTGAATGTTACGTTAGTTGCACCGCTTGGTACGGTCATAGTGTAAAACGCTTGTGCATTTGCAGCCCCACTTAAACCTGTTTTAGCTTCACCATTAATAAGCTCGCTATCACCGCCTGTAGGTGGAGTAGTGCCGCCACTTGCTGCTGCAACAGCTGCGGCTGCATCAACAATACCCGTACCACAGCTAGTACATGTAGCAGGGAACGAACGGGTTGTTGATTTTAAAATACTTTCTATTTCGTCAGGCGTTGCATCTGGTTTTGCTTGCTTAATAAGTGCCGCAACACCTGCTACGTGAGGCGCAGCCATTGATGTACCTTGCGAATAACCGTAGCTGTCGCTTGAAGGTGTAGACGAACCTGAATTGTAAGTTGATAGAACACCTTCAGAGTCGTTTGCAAAACTTTGCGCGCCACCCGGTGCTGCAACATCAATATTGCTACCGTAGTTTGAGTAATAAGCTCGACCGCCATTACGACCTACTGATGCTACGTTTACTACACCATTACAGTTACCTGGGTTGTAGTTTGCCGAGTTATCGTTATCGTTACCTGCAGCAATAACTACCACAGTGCCGTTACTGCGTGCTGTGTTAATTGCATTTTGAGTTGTAGAGCTACATGAACCGCTGCCGCCTAAACTCATGTTTATTACATCTGCAGGGTTTGAGTTGGCAGGAATGCCTGAAACACTTCCACCAGATGCCCAAATAATACCATCTGCAATATCTGAGGTTAAACCACCACATTTACCAAGTACACGAACAGGCACTACTTTTGCGTTATAAGCTACGCCTGCAACGCCTTCGCCGTTATTGGTTACCGCAGCAACTGTGCCGGCTACGTGCGTGCCGTGCCAGCTAGAGTTTTGTGCACCGTTAGTACCACATTCATTCGCAGCAACTGCATCACCAGGATCACGTGCATCGCTATCGCGACCACCGCCATCGTTAGCTACCGATAGGTTAGAGATCATATCGTAACCCGGTAAAATGTTAGCATTTAAATCGGCATGTGGGCGGTAACCTGTATCTAGTACGGCTACAACTACACCGCTACCCGTTGCGGTATCCCATGCCGTCGGTAAGTTTAAACCACCGGCTTGCTCGTAGTAATGCCATTGGTCATCAAAGCGAGGGTCGTTAGGAGTTGAAAACGGCTTTAACATTTGATCCACTTCAATGTATTCCACATTGCCTGAATCAACCATTTCTTGCATAAATTCTTGCGCTTCTGCTGTACTTAATTTTTTATCAGCACGCATTACGTGATGGTTATTAAGTGCCATTGCACGAATGTATTTTGCTTTTACTTTGCCTTTTTTAGAAGCGAAGTTTTTAACAAAGCTTTGTGCGCGCTTTTTCATGCTAGACGGGCTTGCGTCTGCAGTTGAGAGGCTCGCCATTTCGTTATTATTTTTATATTTAATAATGAACTGAGTTTCGAAACTGCCTTGGCTTTGTAGTTTAGCAGATGTTTCAGCCATTGAACTTGAAACTGATTGAGCCATGCCAGATGTTGCTGCAAAAAGCGTACTAACTGTAATTGCAATTGCGCATCTTTTAAAAGTTTTACTAGTTGTCATAATTATCCCTAGATTTTTATTTATTATTTCGTGATATAAGATCACGATGCGGGAACAAAAGTAAACGATCTGTTAATTAGGTTAAAATATCAATTTATTATGTACCTCTTTCATTTAGTTATAACCCAGGTTTTTAGCGGTTTACTCGTTGTTTAGTATTTGTCATATAAATTAAAAATAAGCATAAAGGGTTGTTTTATTGTGCGAGTAATTATTCCCCACTTATTACTGATGTGTTTTTGTTGTGTTATTACTAATAATTCAAATGCTGCGTTGTTAGCTATTAAACTTTGCTATAATCGAGCAAATTTTTTAATGAGATAAATAAATGACCCAAGTAGATGTAATTGTAATAGGTGCGGGAGCTGCAGGATTAATGTGTGCAGCGCAAGCTGGATACCGTGGCCGAAGCGTTACAGTACTTGATATGGGAAAAAAACCAGGTCGTAAAATTTTAATAAGTGGTGGTGGGCGTTGCAATTTTACAAATGAAAATGCAACCCCGGATAACTACTTATGCACAAACTCTCATTTTGTTAAATCATGCTTAAGTCGTTATACACAGCATGACTTTATTGAGCTGGTGGACAGACATGGCTTGGCGTATCACCATAAAACACTAGGCCAGCTTTTTTGCGATAACAATGCACAAGACATTGTTGATATTTTACTAACCGAATGTGAGTGGGCCGGAGTAAATATAAAGCTACGCAGTGAAGTGATCAGCGTATCAAAAACCGAAACCGGCTATAGCGTTACCACAGAGCAAGAAACCTTAAGCTGTGAGTCGTTAGTTATTGCATCGGGTGGCTTAACCATGCCAAAACTAGGGGCTACACCAATAGGTTATAAAATTGCAGGGCAGTTTGGCTTAAGCGTGTTACCAACTATGGCTGCACTTGTGCCGTTTACTTTGCATCAGCATGATAAAGAGCGTTTTGAAGGGCTTTCGGGAATTAGTATTCCATGTGAAGTTTCAAGCGAAGACGGCACCGTATTTAAAGAAAATATCCTCTTTACTCACCGAGGGTTATCGGGCCCTGCAATATTGCAAATAAGCTCATTTTGGCGAGCAGGGCAGGCTGTAACTATAAACCTATTACCTGAAATTGATTTAAGGCAGCAACTTGCTGATTGGCGTGAAACACAAGCCCAAAAGTCGTTAAAAAACAGCCTTTCGACTATTTTACCTAAACGCTTTATAGAAATACTGCACGAAAGCAAAGCGATACCAGATTGTAATATTAATCAGCTTACACATGCCCAAATAGATGAGCTGGTAAATTATATTCATGCTTGGCAAATTAAACCCAATGGCACAGAAGGTTATAGAACAGCAGAAGTAACATTGGGCGGTGTAGATACCGACGAGTTGAGCTCAAAAACCTTTGAAGCTAAAAAAGCTAAAGGCCTATACTTTATAGGCGAAGTAACTGACGTAACGGGTTGGTTAGGGGGCTACAATTTCCAGTATGCTTGGAGCTGTGGATTTGCTTGTGGGCAGTACGCTTAAGTTTAGGCTATAAACCCATTTAAGTAGGTTGATTGAGCGATAACGGTTGAATCGTTATCGCTAACACATATTTTATTGCGTCCATTATTTTTAGCCTTATATAGCGCAGTATCAGCCCGTTCCAATAGTTTTAGCACTGTATCGTCTTTTTGTATCGTTGCTAACCCAATACTTATAGTAAATGCTACATTTGTAATTGTGTTTTCGGCAATATACTTTCTCAGGTCATCGGCTTTTTTAGCGCTATCATTTAAAGAGGTGTTGGATAAAATAATAGTGAATTCTTCTCCACCCCATCGCGCAATAAGTGCATCATTTCCCATACGCATTTTTAATATTTTAGAAAATTCAGTGAGTACGTTATCGCCAACTAAATGCCCGTAGGTATCATTTATATTTTTGAAGTGGTCTATATCGCAAATAAGTAAGCAATGCGGGGTTTTAAAAACGTCATTTTTAGCAATTAACTGTGATAATTCAAAATCAAATTTTTGCCTGTTATAAAGCCCCGTTAACTTATCGGTTTCTGCTAAGTGTTGAATTTCTAAGTTACGGATAGATAATCGAGTGTATGCCGAAAACCGTGTTTTTTCGTAAAATCTAAAAATTAAAATATGAGCAAGACTTACCTCTATGAGATTAAATAAAGAGCCTAAGCCAATTGTTACAGTTTGCTGTTGTTGTAAATACACAAGATACGCACAAATAGTAAAGGCGACTGCACTAAATAGGCTTCCCCAGTTTCTTCCAACTAAAAAAAAGCTAAAAGGCGGGATTAACGTCGCCCAAAATAAAGAATGCGCATGCCCACCTACAGAAACCACAAACATCATTATTAAGCTAACGACCATAAGGGTGACAGCCCACGCTGCTGCATTTACATTGGCTGTTTTATTAAACCAAGTATAAATACCTAACGATATCGTAAGTCCTAAGGCATCAATTAAAGCAATGTCATAGCTTTCAAAATAAAAAAGATTGAGGAGTGTTAAAGCTAAAAAGTAACATGTAGTTATTAGTAAAGAGTGAGCTATTAAGCGAGTACGCCAAAAATCCTTATGGTCTTTTGGGTATTGTGGAAACTCTTTGTACCAAAAACCTAGCATAATGAACGACTCTTTAACCTCTGAATTTAGTGATTATTACTTATATTAGGCTTTTATTATAGTTTTTTACTTTGATTAAAACGCTTATATACGGTGGTGTTTATAAAAGTTTAAAGATCATTACAGCATTTTTCAAAGGTATGAAGGACTAGGTAGTGACTGATTACTTAAATGTAATATGCCTCGCCTTGATTTAATTGACGCAGAGCTCAACGTTATCGCTTACGTAGAGCTCTGAATAAATGTTATATCTATTCCTCTATAAATGCCTCGCCTTTTGTCATCCACTTTTCAGCTGGTTTGCCTTTTAAGTAATGATCAAAGTACTGCATCATACGTACTGAAAAATCGACCTGATTAGGAAACTTTTTCAAGTGGTGTGGTTCACCTTCGTATTGTAAAAATGTAGCATCTCTTCCTGCACGGCGTAGCGCTAAGTAATACTGCACACTTTCATGCCAAGGCACTGCATCGTCTTTGTCGCCAGACATTATTAAGATAGGTGTATTAACTTTGTCTGCAAAAAACACCGGTGAGTTTTCTATATAAAGCTCTGGTGCTTCAAATAAGTTTTTGCCAATACGGCTTTGCCCTGTTTCGTATTGAAATTGACGCGCAAGGCCCGATTTTAAACGTATGCCACTGTAAGCACTGGTCATGTTTGATACTGGCGCACCCGATACAACCGCTTTAAACATATCTGTTTGGGTTATCATAAACGCACTTTGATAGCCCGCCCAAGAGTGACCTTGTAAGCCTATTTTATCTGGGTCGGCTATGCCTAAATCTATTAATTTTTGGGTAGCGTTTATCATGGTTTGCGTTGACGATTTACCCGGGTGACCTATTTCAAAACGAATATCAGGTAAAAATACTGCATAACCGTTTGAGGTAAACATAGGGAAGTTAGGGCGATGGTTTAATTCCATTTTTGGAAAATCAAACATGCGTTGACTCATGTAACGGTAAAAATACACAACCACAGGTACTTTATCGCCTTTTTTATATCCCGCTGGTTTTATTAGGACGCCTTGTAAATCTTCGCCGTCAAAGCCTTTATAGCTTATTAGTTCTGGCTTTTCGCCCCAGGCAAAATTACTAATTTGTGGGTTTAGCGTGGTTACTTGTTTTGGTGCGCTAAAGCTAAAATTAGTTTGGTAGTAATCAGGAAATTGGCTATAAGTTTGCGAGGTGAATAAATACTTGTCAGCCTTTTTGGCTTTTTTAACCATATCAAAGCGTTTATTACCGCTAAGCACGTTAGTTATTGTGTTAGTGGTTAAGTCGAGCTTTGCCACTTCGCTTTGTTTAGTTTGTAGATTAATAGCAGAGACAAGTAATGTATCGTCTTTTTTAAAGCCTACTTGGGTTTTATCAAGTTTAATAACACGGTACTGCGTATTACTTTGTTTGCCATTAGTTAAGCGTTTAGCTTGCTGCGTTTTTACATCAAACGCCCAAATATCGTATTTACTATAAGCAAGTACTTGGCTGCTATCGGTCATCCAACCAGCAAAACCATAACCAGGTTGAGTAGAAGGGTAGTCGTGCTTGTCATCAGCAAAGGTTGCCAGCATCGCTTTTGTAAGCGGTGTTATTTTATTATTTTTTAAATCTTTTAGCTGTATTTGGCTGTCGTTAAAATAAGCTGCAAACTCACCATTAGGTGCAAGGCTTGGTCTAAACGGGTAGTTGCTAATAATGGGAGTTTGTTTACCGGTGTTTATATTTACTGCAAAGTAATCAGCAAAAAAACCGCCGTACATTATTTTTTCTAAGTAGGGGATGTTAGATGAGCCAAGTAAAGAGGCATCTCGCTCAGGGTTTAGTGCAACCTCAGGCATGTTTGGTGTACTTAGCTGTACCACTTTTTGCGAGTTAACGTGATATACCGCGCTGTAATGGCGGTTTTTATTAACTTCGTTCCATTGTTGTTCTTCACGCGGTTTTATTTGCGCATCGTTGTTGTGCCATACATCTAAACCTTTATGTTCACGTATGGTGTCAAAGTCGTATAGTGAAGCTTCGTCGGTATATTCTTTGGCTTTTACTTTAGCGGCAAGCTTTGGATGGTTTTCAAAATATAAGCGCTCGCCATTTTCTGACCATTTAAGGGATGCTGTTTTACCTAGGGTCCATGTTTTATCAGGTGAGGCTATTGTTGAAAGTTTATCGTTTTTATATAGCTGTAAACTGTAGCTTCGACGGCGCGTGTCATCATTTACATAGTTACCTAATGTAAACACTGCAATATTGTCAGTTGGGTGCCATGCTATTTTATTTGCGATTGCGCCCGGTTCATCAATTAATACGCTGCTATTAAAGTCACTTAGCTCAATTAACGCTATTTGGTTGTTATTACCATCGCTGTAACTTTGACTCACTAATAGCTGGCTGTTGGCTGAGTTAATCGCGTAGCTAAATACGTTTTCTATTGTATGGGTGCGTTTATCAGATAAATTTACGATAACAAGCGCATAGCTCTTATCTTTTTTATCGGGCGTGATAGCGTTGTCTTCTTCGTTTTTAGTGCTATCGGTTTTATCTTCTACTTTTGCGTCATCGTCTTTTTTATTTAAACGATAAGCAAGCCACATACCGTCATCAGATAACGTGTAATCTTTTACATCAGCAAAGCTTTGTTGAGCACCTGATTGTGTGTTTACGAGTACCAGATTGTTTTTAAGTGTGTCTTTTTTTTTGGTTATTTCTTTTTCAAGTAAGGTAGGCACTTGTGTAAAAGCGACCCAGTTAGCGGCTTTATTAATATGAGGTTTAGTGCCGCGTTCTACTTCTGCGATGAGAGTATTGCTTTGTAGTGAGTAAACTTGGCCAGTTGCATTTCCACGATACGGCGTTGCACTAAAAGTGAGTACTTGACCATTGTCAGATAGTTGCGTGCTTTTAGCTGATTTAAAACTAAAAACGTCTTTAAATTGTAGCGATTCTTTGGCGTGTATGCCGGTGCTAGTTAAGCTGGCAACGAGTGCCGTGCTTAATAAGGTGAGTTTTGTTTTCATTATTGATTCTCGTATTATGACATTGTTTCATTGTAACGAGTTTGGCTCACAATTCGAGCGGATCAGATAAATGGCAGCTACATACGACAAAACGACCCGTAGGTCGTTTTTTGGTATTTAATTTATTAATTTAGGAAACATTACAGCCAAATTTTTTGTAGCTCAAGCCATTGTTTTTCAAATTGAACACTTGGCTTTGCTTTAAAGTCGCTACGTACAAACTGGTTCATTTTGCCTTCAACGTAGGCAAGTAAAAAGTTTGCAAGTGTAAGCTCATCACTTTGAAAGTTTTTACCTTCACGTAATTTACGCTCACGAAGTACTTGTTTAAACTGAGTTTCTAGTTTTTCAAACAAGGTTTGTACACGTTCGCGTAAACGTTCCTGCTCACCTTGTAATGCGTCGCCAGTTAAAATACGCGTAATACCTGGGTTTTTTTCAGCAAAGGTTAGAAGTAATAATAGAATGTTATAAATGCGCGTTTGGCTTTCTTTTTCGTTTTCAATAATAATATTTATACGAGATAAAAGGGTATCTTCAATAAACTCAATTAAGCCCTCAAACATACGCGCTTTGCTCGGGAAATGACGGTATAGCGCGGCTTCAGACACACCCACCTCAGCAGCTAGTTTTGCTGTGGTGATACGTTGTCCTAAATTAGTTTCTAACATTTGTGCGAGTGCTTGCAGTATTTGCTCTTTGCGATTACTTCTTTTTGTCGCAGGCATGAACATTCCTTTTTATTAGTTATTCTTAGTGGCGCAGTTAAGAACCCTAGTCATTTTTTGTTCAAATGATTGGCGTATGTTAATGTTTTATTCAGTTTGTTTCCAGCCTTTTTATAGATGTTTAGCCAGCTGTTCGATCACCTTGCGAGCTATTTCTATTTTACTTGTAGTTGGTAATTCTAGTTGTTCGTTATGCCAGTACAGTGTTAAAGCATTATGATCGGAATTAAACCCTAAGCCACTTTTTGATACGTCATTAGCGCAAATCATATCTAGATTTTTATTTTGTAGTTTACCTTTAGCATAGCTTTCTACATTTTGAGTTTCGGCGGCAAACCCCACAGTATAAGGACGGTTTTGTTTAAGGTTGGCAATAGCTGCAATTACGTCAGGGTTTTTAGTTAAAGTAAGAGTGAGTTCGTCGCCTTGCTTTTTCATTTTTTGAGTCGCAATGTTTGCAGCTCGATAATCCGCAACAGCAGCGCAACCTATAAAAGCATCTGATTGTGGTGCATAGGTAAGTGACTCAGTTAATAGCTCCTCAGCGCTTTCTATATTGATAAGGTTTACGCCAGTAGGGGCTTTTATAGTGACCGGACCCGAAATTAAATTAACCTTAGCACCGAGTTGCAAAGCGGCTTCTGCCAGTGCATAACCCATTTTTCCTGAACTGTGATTTGATATAAAACGTACTGGGTCGAGAGGCTCACGCGTTGGGCCTGCTGTTATTGTAATTGTTTTTCCTGCAAGTAATTGCGGTTGCTCTTTTGCTATACATAGCGCAACTAGCTCATGAGGCTCTAACATGCGTCCAGCGCCTATATCACCACACGCTTGCTCACCTTTACCTGGGCCCCAAATAAGTACGTTACGTGCTTTTAATGTGGCTAAATTAGCTTGTGTTGCTGCGTGTGCATACATTTGCTGGTTCATAGCTGGTGCAACTGCGACTTTTGCAGGCGTTGCTAGCAGTAACGTCGTTAGTAGGTCGTCAGCAATGCCGGCTGCCATTTTAGCAATAATATTACAGGTAGCAGGAGCAACTAAAATTAAGTCAGCCCATTTTGCAAATTCAATATGGCCCATTGAAGCTTCAGCAGAAGGGTCTAGTAATGAGTCAGAGACTGTTTCTCCACTAACGGCTTGCATGGTCAGTGGTGTAATAAAGTGTTTAGCTGATTCAGTCATAACTACTTTTACTTCACAACCAGAGTCTTTTAATCGCCTAACGAGTTCTGCACATTTATAAGCTGCAATACCGCCGGTAATACCTAGTACAATTTTTTTGTTTGTTAAGTTAGTCATGGATGTTCATCAGTTTTTATTAAATATTGGGCTTAAAATAACAAATCTTTACTCATACAGCGAAGTTTTTTAATTCGAAATAACAGGCTAAATTTCAAATTTGCATTACATTTATAAGACACTTTCGCCTCTCAAGGATGAATAATGCAACTTACTTCACTACCAAACTCACTTCGACCTCGTGAAAAGCTCATAGCAAAGGGGGCTAAGGCGCTGACTGACGCAGAGCTTCTTGCCATATTTTTACGAACAGGGTTACCGGGAATGAATGTAATTGAGTTGGCTCAGCATTTATTAAACGAAAATAAAACACTTCATAATTTGTTTAATGCCAGCATTGAGGAGTTTTGCTCTCAAAAGGGGTTAGGGACCGCTAAGTATGTTCAGCTACAAGCTGTGTTAGAGCTAAGCCAACGTTATATGCAGGAGCGTTGCCAACGAGACGCCGTGTTTAATTCGCCAAACTCAGTTTACGATTACCTAACAATTCAAATGCGAGGCTTGCAACAAGAAGTATTTATGGTGTTATACCTAGATAGCCAAAATAGATTAGTAAAAGATGAAATACTTTTTTATGGCACAATTAATTCTGCCAGTGTTTATCCGCGTGAAGTGGTAAAGGCTGCGCTTAAAAATAATGCAGCCGCTGTTATTTTTGCGCATAATCATCCAAGTGGTATTGCAGAACCGAGCCAAGCAGACAAACTTATTACTAATAAATTGCAGCAAGCACTGCAATTGGTCGACATAAGTGTGCTCGATCACATCATTGTTGGTGGAGAAACGTGTGTTTCGTTTGCCGAGCGAGGCCTGATTTAGCTTTGTTAGATACAGAAGTGTGTTAAAAATGAGCTGTTTAACGTGTTTTGGCAAATTAGTTTAATTTAAATGCAGTTTTTACTTTCCCTAAGGGCATTCGATCTTTATAATTAGCCGCTATCAAATTTACATATATGAGCTGATTGGATAGATCAGTGTTTGATCTTTGCCTGTAAAAGCTGTATAAAGAGCGCCCTTCGATTTATCTCTAGGGCGGAAATACACGGCCTTAGATTAAATTAAGCTCGAGCGAAGTTATTGGAGATATATAGACATGTCTAAAGTATGTCAAGTTACAGGTAAGCGTCCTGCGGTTGGTAATCACCGTTCACACGCGAGAAACGCGACTAGACGTCGTTTCCTACCTAACCTACAAACACACCGTTTTTGGGTTGAAAGTGAAAAACGTTTTGTAACATTACGCACTACTACTAAAGGTATGCGTATTATCGATAAAAAAGGCATCGACACGGTTCTTACAGAAATCCGTGCTCGCGGCGTTAAAGTTTAAGGATCTGAATCATGCGCGATAAAATCCGTTTAGTTTCAACTGCCGGTACTGGTTTTTTCTACACTACTGACAAAAACAAACGTAACATGCCTGAGAAGATGGAAATCAAAAAGTTTGATCCAAAGATTCGTAAACATGTTCTTTTTAAAGAAGCTAAAATTAAGTAATTTTAGTTCTTCTTTTAGAATTTAAAAACCCAGCTTAGGCTGGGTTTTTTGTTTTTAAACTATGATTAGCGAATTGACATAAAAAAACCTCGTTGGCATAACCAACAAGGCTTTTAAATCAATAAATGAAAACACAATTAGATTTTTGTGAATGCATCTTGTAGTGGTGGTACTACTTGCTTTTTACGGCTCAGTACACCATCTAACCATACTTTATCATTCTCTGGTTTTACACCGTAAGCCTGCTCAACTAAGTTTGCATCGTCAGATACAATTAGCATTTCTGAGCCTTCTTTCATTATATCGGTAAGCAGTAAAAATACAGAGTGGCGATTACCCTCAACTTTTAGCTTAGCAATATCGGCTGCAAGGTCTGCTTTAATATCGTCAAAAACAGCAAGGTCGATTACTTCTAGTTGGCCAATGCCTACTAGGTTACCGTTCATGTTGAAATCTTTAAAGTCACGCATTACTAAATCACGTGCTGGTGTGTCTTCTACCGCAGATTTAACGCGGAACATATCCATACCCAATTCTTTAAAGTCTTCTACGCCTGCAATTTCAGCTAGCGCTTCAACACATTTAATATCGGCAGTGGTACATGTTGGTGATTTAAATATGACAGTGTCGCTTAAAATTGCACACATCATAATACCCGCGATGTCTTTAGGGATTTCTACGCTGTAGAAGTCGTACATCATTTTAATAATGGTGTTTGAACAACCAACAGGACGAATCCAACATTCAAGCGGAGTAGATGATGTTAAGTCACCTAATTTGTGGTGATCTACCACGCCAACAACGCGAGCTTGGTCGATATCATCGGGTGCTTGTGTTTTTTCTGTGTGATCTACAATATACACATCTTCACCCGCGTAGCTTAATTTAAGCTCTGGTGCTTCGAAGCCAAATTTATCAAGGATAAATTGAGTTTCAGGTGAAATTTCACCAAGACGAGTTGGAATTGCAGGCTCATCGATTTGGTTTTTTAAATAAGCCAGTGCAATTGCACCACAAATAGAATCTGAATCTGGGATTTTATGGCCCACTACATACATAGACATTGACGGAACTCCTTTAAATTTGCCGATATTCTAACAAAGTCTGGGGCCTTTAACATATAGACAGCGCAATTAAGTTTTAGTTACACTTTAAAATCTTGAATTTACTAGGTGTATTAATATGCGACTGGGCCGTAAAGGTTGGAACAACGTTATAATATTTTCGATGTTGATTATGATCTTCTTCTTAAATGGCTGGCATAAGCAACTTTTGGGAGGGGAGGATAAACCAACATTACAAGCCGTACTCCCTCAGCAAAGTTTTGTACTGACACTGCAATTTGTTGATCAAAAAATTGAGCGAATAGGAACAAGCTGGCGTACAACCCCACTACAAAAAGACATACCGCTTGTGTGGCAAGCATCTGAGCAGCAACTTAGTGATTTAATTAACCAATGGCAAAGCGCGCGGTTAATGGGTGTTAACGAATCTGTTGTTTTTAATCCTAATGCACCTTTATATGTTGCTACATTTGAGTTGGCTGGCGAGAGTTTACCTTGGGTTTATTTGCTTTATAAAGGCGATGGGCAATATTACTTACTCGAAAAGAGTAGCCAACGAATACTCGCACTCGATTTAAAAACTGCACAGCAGTTATTTCCTAGTTTTGATTTTTCACAAAGTGAGTCTAATTAATGCCTGAATTACCAGAGGTAGAAGTGAGCCGAATGGGCATCACTCCCCACGTACAAAACCAAGTTGTTACAAAGGTAAATATTTACAATGCCAGTATGCGCTGGCCAGTGCCTGATGACGTGTATCAACTTGAAGGGCTAATTGTTACTAGTATTGAACGACGAGCTAAATACTTACTTTTGCACTGTGAGCTTGGGAGCACTATTTTACATTTGGGTATGTCAGGTAATTTACGTGTTGTAGATAAAAGTGAGCCGCTTAAAAAGCATGACCACGTAGAGTTTATTTTTGGCAACGGTAAAGCACTGCGCTTAAACGATCCTCGTCGCTTTGGTTGCTGCTTATGGCAAGAGCCAGGTGAAGTGCATAAGCTACTCTCTAAGCTAGGCCCTGAGCCGCTTACCGATGATTTTTTTGCTAAACGCGTGTACGAACAGTCGCGCAATAAAAAAGTACCCGTAAAGCAATTTATTATGGATAACGCAGTGGTGGTTGGTGTTGGTAATATTTACGCGAATGAATCGTTATTTAAAGCGGGTATACATCCAAAGCGAGAAGCGGGAAAAGTATCGCTCAAACGTTATCAAGCACTTATCCCTATTATAAAAGACACGCTTGCTGCGGCCATTATGCAAGGTGGTACAACGCTTAAAGACTTTGCACAAAGTGATGGTAAGCCTGGGTATTTTGCTCAAGAGTTATTAGTATATGGGCGCAAAGGCAAGCCATGTATGACGTGTGAAAACGAATTGGAAGAAATTAGATTGGGGCAGCGCAGTACTATTTTTTGCTCAAATTGCCAAAAGTAGTTATCTAGTTATTTAAATTTTATCGATTCTAAATTTAATGATATTTAAGGGCCAGCTTTAAAAACGGGCCCTTTATTTTAAAGCTCGAACGGTGCTACACCGACCGCTTTCATTTTATATCCTACCTGCGCTATTTCGCCCGACCATGTTTCAGTACTTATTATTCCAGTTACAACAATTGCGTCGTATAGGCTATCTATTGGTACTCCACCTTTAATTGTTACATGGACTATTTGATTTGGCGGTGGCGGTGGTACGTGTATACAGGCGCCAAAATAAGGAACGAGTAAAAACTCGGTAATTACTTCGCTATCGCCCTCAAGTGGCACAACAAAACCAGGCAAACTCACCGATTGGCCATCAAGTGCCTTTACCACTGGAGCATCTAAATCGGGTTGCACCCAGTTTTGATCACTACCTTCGTGATTAGCTTGTGCTTGAGTGTCTATTTGCACGTGGTTTTTAGGGATTAAGTCTTCCCAAAAAGTTTCTTTTGGTGGGTTGGCACTGCTTATAAAGCTTATAAATAATAAGCTAATACACAAGCTGTAATTAACTGCTGTTTTAAAAAATGTCATAAAATACCTAAAAATTATGTTTTTATACTCATGCCGTCGCTGAGTGAATAAAAATAAGCGCGAGTAGCGGGTATTAAACCAATAATAAAACCAGCAGCCATAATAACGCCGATTAAGCCCAGTTCATAGTAAGAGAGCGTTGTAATATTTACGCTTATACCGGCATGGCTTTGTAAGTAACCGCTGGCTGAAAAAATCATTAAGTAATAAAGCGCACTACCTACTAGGCAACCAAGTAAAGTGGTAAGTAGTGACTCAATACTTATAAGTGTAAATAAATGCCAAGGGCGAGCGCCCACCGAACGTAATATAGCAAGTTCGCGGCGACGCTGACTTAAATTTGCAAGCAATGTCGTTAACATGCCAAGTAGGCTTACTAACACGACAACAGCTGAGAATAGCAAAAGTATTTTTTCTACTATGGCGAGCATTTCCCATAACTCTTTAAGTGTTACGGTTGGCATAATCCCAAGCAAGGCTTCTGGCTTATATTGATTTATATTGCGTCTAATTTGTAGTGTGTATAAAGGCGATTTGAATCCCATTAAAAAAGCTGTGATTTGTTTTGGGTGCCCAACTAGGTTGTTATGTTCGCCATGCTCATGCTCATGCTCATGCTCATGCTCATGCTCAAGGCTAGCTTTACCGCCGTGAATTAAATCGATTGCAGCCAAAGGAATATGCAGCGTTTTATCAACAGGCGTGCCTGTAGGGTTTAAAATACCAACGACTTTAAATGGGTTATCGTCATGATGATGAAAACTGGTGTTCCCCATACCGTGCGATATAACAATAGAGTCGTTAAGTTTATAACCTAATTTATTTGCAACTTCACTACCTAGCACCACTTCGTTAATTGCAGCAAAAGGGTGGCCTTTGTTAAAGGTTAAATTTTGTTTTTTTGCAAAGCGATAATGGCTAAAGTAATCAAGTGTTGTGCCTAGTACCGCTTGGCCTTTATGGCTGTCGCCTAGGCTTATAGGTATGCTCCATTTTACGCCTCGCTGACTTGTTATGTATTCATAACTTTTCCAGCTTACGCCGTTATTAGTATGGCCAATTCTAAATACTGACGAAAGCAATAACTGTATGTCGCCGGTACGCGCACCAACAATTAAATCAGTGCCCGAAATAGTATTACTAAAACTACTTTTAGCATCAATTCGTACACGCTCAATACTTAAAAGTAACATTACACTAATTGCGATAGTAAATAATGTAAGCAGTACACTTGCGCGGCGGTTTAATAAGCTTTTGTAAGCAAGTTTAGCGATGATCATACTTGTTCCTGCAAGCTTATAAGGTCAATGGAGCGGTCAAATAAAGGCTTTAGTGTTTCATCGTGGCTCACAAATACCAATGTACTATTAGATAACTTTGCTTGTTCAAACAGTAGCTTTATAAAGCTCTCACGGTTATTTGTATCGAGTGCAGATGTGGGCTCATCAGCAATTATTAATTCAGGGCTGCCTATAAATGCGCGAGCTGCAGCAACGCGCTGTTGCTGTCCAATACTCAATGTCGCTACATCTTTATGGTGATACTGCGCAGTAAGGCCTAAAGCATTTAATAACCGCATCGCTTCTTTTTGTAAGGCAGAGTTTTTATTTGATGATTGCTTTAATATTTTTTGTTTTCGGCTTTTTGAAAACTCACACCCAAGCGTTATATTTTCAATAGGAGTTAAATAAGGAAGCAGGTTAAAGTTTTGAAAAATATAGCCAATGTGATCCGCTCTAAAAACATCACGGGTAGTATTGCTTAATGTAGTTAGGTTTTGGTTTAAAATTGATACCTCACCGCTAGTGGCTGTATTAATGCCAGCAAGAATCGCTAATAATGTCGATTTACCTGAGCCACTAGGACCGTGTAAAAAAATATGCTCACCTTTTTCGATAACTAACTCTTTTATGTTGAGCGTGGGTGAGCTATCGCTTTTATGCCACTTAAAAGTTACATTTTTTAGGTTGATCATTATCTTGTTACCAACCCCAGTAGTTTAGATCTTTGCGCATTTTTAGCTGTCTTATTATATTTAGTGGCTTGGGTTTTAGTTTATCGTTACTTTGTAAAAATTCATTAGCTGCATTTAATACGCGCTGGCTAGATTGGCCATCGGTGTATGGATGAAGTTCCTGGCAATAGCTTTCAATATTTTGCATTAAATCACTAGGTTTAGTAAGCGCATGTTCAATAGCGGCTTCTACTTCATCAGCGTCGGTAATATCAAGTAAATGAGGAAGTGGCTTTTGATTACAAAATGTGACTACAGGTTTACGTAGTAGTAAAAACATTAAAAGAACTGACGATGTATCGCACAGCATAACATCAGCAGCTTGCAGTAACGGCAAGACGTTATCTGTTTCAATAAATGTTAGGTTTTCGTTACTCAGCGCTTTGTATTTATTAACCCATTCGGCAGGCATTTTAGGATGAAATTGCATCAAAATACGCCACTTACCTTGTTCACTAAAATGTTTTATTTGCTCATATAATTTAGGAGCAAGTGATAGCTTTCGTGAGAAGGTAGAGCATATAAGTAAAGTAGGGCGAGAGTCGTCACTTACATAAGGATTATTTGAAGTATTACTAAAAAGTGGATCGAGCGTTGGCCAGCCAGTTTCAGTTACTTTAAAGAAACCATGCTGCTTAGCTAGCTCTTTAAATCGGGTTGTTGTATTTGGACCTTGCGTACAATATAAATCGTAACAACCACGAATGTTAAAGTGATCCTCATGCCCTTTCCGATTTAATTTTCCTGAATTGAACCCGTGAAATACAGCCACTTTTTTACCAGGAATAAAATTAGGAATTATATTGCCCGGTATAAATGTAATGTTTGGAGCCCAGCTTTTAACATCTTTTATGGTATGTAAACGCTGCTCGTTTGTGGTTAAAAAATCGGGATTTACTTCGCTACCCGCTAAAAACCAGCGCACTTCGCCACCATTAGCTAGTACTGCAGCCTGAATAGGCCTCAAGATAGCGTACGAATAATTTTGAGAGATATACATCAAGTATTTTTTATTTTTAGTGGCAGTTAAGTAGTTCAAGCTATCTCCTCAGGCTGGTTGGCACATTAAGTTTACCCCATTGCGACTCGCTTATAAATATATGCCTTTATTTGTTTTAAGCATCCGATTGAGCTTTGAGGTCGGCTAGATTATTATACAATCCATATAACCCCATACCATACTTTGCTCAAAGAGCATCCCTAACCCCGGAGATAGCATGACTAGCTATAAAGTTTTAGACGTAAACGATGATTTACCCATTCGTACCAAAGGTGAAGTACACAGCGGTAAAGTTCGTTCAGTTTATTGGTTAACTGATGAAGACAGCGCGCGATTAATTAAAGACAAAGGCTACCAAGTACCGACAGGTACTGAGCTTGCTATTATGGTTATTTCAGATCGAATTTCTGCATTTGATTGCATTTGGCAAGGCGAAAATGGTTTAAATGGCGTACCGGGTAAAGGTATAGCTTTAAACTCAGTGGCAGCCCATTGGTTTAAGTTATTTGATAAAGCAGGCCTTGCGGGTAATCATATTGTTGATATTCCGCATCCGTATGTGTGGATTGTACGCAAAGCCAGTACAGTAAAAGTAGAGGCAATTGCTCGCCAATATATTACGGGTAGCATGTGGCGTGACTACGCTAAAGGCATACGTAACTTTTGTGGTATTGACTTGCCAGAAGGCTTAAAAGCGAACCAAAAGCTTGATAACGTTTTAATTACGCCATCAACAAAAGGTATTATTGAAGGCGTTGCTGATATTCCGCCAGTTGATGATGTAAATATAACTCGCGCTAACATTACTAATAACTTAGATGTATTTAACTTTAAATCGGCAGATGACGTAACCAAATACGAAAAACTGTTAGTTGAAGGTTTTAAATTAATTAGTGATGAGCTAGCGAAGCTTAACCAAATTTTTGTAGATACAAAATTTGAGTTTGGTTATGTAGAGGATTTAAATGGCGCGCAACAGCTTATATATATTGATGAAGTAGGCACGCCTGATTCGTCACGTATTTGGGATGAAGCTGCATACAAAAACGGTAAAATTGTTGAGAATTCTAAAGAGGGTTTTCGCCAATTACTTATTAATAATGTGCCAGAGAGCGACGTATTATTAAATAAAGATCGGATGAGTGAGCGTGAGCAATTAGCAAAAGATTATATTTTACCAGAATCAGTAATGCTTGAAGTGTCAAATACCTATGTTGGCATAGCGAGCAAAATTGTGGGTAAAGATATTGTGATCCCTGAAGATCCTCGCCAAGAAGTAATTACTATTTTAGAAAACGATTACGGATTAATTGTTAAATAGCAGCACTTAAGTGCTAACAAAACCAGTAACTAAGTCTTTATTTTTAGTTACTGGGCTATAATTCTTGCAATTAGTGCTCGTCTCTAATTAACTTAACCTAACATTAATATTTAGGTGTTGTTATGTTTGAACGGGCATTTCAAAAGTTTGCTAAAAGTCATTACTTTTTAGCTATAGGTTTGTTTTTTAGTCAGTTTGCTTTAAGTGCGAATATTGAATTAGTAATAGAAGATCAGCACGGCCAAAAGTTATCAGGTGCAGTGGTTGAGCTTAATATTGCTGACAAACAAGCCACACCATCAAATTTGCCCATTGCTATAATGGATCAAGTCCATAAGCAGTTTTTACCCGAATTATTAGTTGTACAACAGGGTCAAAAAGTTAACTTTCCTAACAGCGATAATATTCGCCATCATGTTTATTCTTTTTCACAAGCTAAGCCTTTTCAACTAAGATTATATTCAGGGCAACCAAAAGAGCCCATTACGTTTGAGCAACAAGGGGTTGTTGTTTTAGGGTGTAATATTCATGACTCTATGGTTGGCTATATCTATGTAGCGAGTAGTGAATCCGTATATAAAACAGATAAAAAAGGCTATGTTAGTTTGCCTATTAATACGCTGCCTGCACAAGTGAGTGTGTGGCACCCTTTACAAACAGCGCCATTGGAGAATAAAAAAATGATAACAATTAATTCTCAAAAACAGTTACAGATAACAGTAAACACATCGACCCCAGCACCTAGAAATACCTTTGGTAGTAAGTTTAAGGCTGGTAATGACTAATAGTTTACGAAATCGCATAACCATTTTATGTGTTGGCTTAGTGTTATTAACCACTATGGTCAGCTTGTTTAGTTTTTGGTGGTCTACGAGTAAGTTTCAAGAAGAAAAAGTAAATCAAGACATTACCGTAGCGCAAAATGTTTATAAGCAATATTTAAAATCAAAAGAAAGCCTACTACTAACCGCAGCAAAAGTACTCACCTCCGACTTTGGTTTTAAGCAAGCTGTAGCAACGCGAGATGCCGGGACAATAAGCAGTGTGTTGTTTAATCATAGCCAACGTATTGATGCCGAATTAATGCTGTTACTTGATTTATCGGGTAAGCTTATTTCCGCCAATACTGACGAAGACGCTTTTGCACATAACTTAAAGCCGTTAATGGAAGAGCTTTTAAGTGCGCCAGAAGAGTCTAGTTTTGTGGTGCTAAATAACGAGCTTTACCAAATTATTTTATTACCTGTGAGAGCGCCACGTACAGTGGCCTATAGTTTGGTGGGTTTTAAAATTGATGACAATGTAGCCCATGAACTAAAAAGCTTAACAGGCATGGATGTGAGCTTTATAGGTAGCGCTGACGATATTGTTATTAGTTCATTAGCTAATCGCCCTGAGCAATTTGAACCTGTTAGCTATTTTAGTACCGTAACCACATCGCGTTTTTTTGGTGAGTATTTGGTGTATCGTAACCGAGATATAGATTTACCATCGTTGTTGACCCATCCTATAATTATTTTACTGAGCGCCGATTTAACACAAAGTTATAGTGACTTCGAAAAACTTCTTTTTACACTTATTATTTTAGCTATTTTAACTATGTTTGTAGGTGTTATTACGAGCAGCATATTTGCAAATAACTTAACTACGCCACTTACTCAACTAGCTGTAATAGCAAGGCAATTTGCACAAGGTAATTATGCTTTTGAATTTAAAGGGCGAAGGCAAAGTACCGAAATAGACACGCTAGTCGCAGCGTTTGATAGCATGGGTAATGATATTAATCAGCGCGAGCAACAAATTAGCTTTCAAGCCAGACACGATTCCCTAACAGGCTTTTATAACCGCTCAGCAATGCTTGAGGTGCTTGATGATGAATTAGATTCATCAGCCGAGTACACGCTCGTTGCAATAGACATCAAAGGGCTTCGCCATATAAACGATAAGCTCGGTCCGCGTATTGGTGATGACTGCCTAAAGGCCGTTGCTTGCAGAATAAGTGAGTTTTCGGATGAGTTAGGGGGCTTTCATGCTCGTATTGGCGGCGATGAGTTTTTAACTGTGTTTCCGACTGCGGCAGCACGTGAACACAAAAGCGGTATTGTTGGCTTAATGGCACAATTACAAGCGTGCTACACCATTCAAAAACTAAAAATTAACTTACGCTTTAGTGCGGGCATTGTTCAGTATCCTACACAAGGTATTGCAAGTGATGACTTAATGCGCCGTGTGCTAATTGCAGTTGAAAGTGCTGCAAACACACAAGAGAGCATACATTACTATCAAAATGGTGAAGACGAGGCGCACTTAGAACGCTTAATAATGCTTGATGAACTAAAGCAGGCTATTAGTGATGACGATGGTCAATTGTTTATGACTTATCAGCCAAAATTACATTTGAAATCGCAAAAAATAGATAAAGTTGAGTCGCTTATTCGCTGGCAGCGAAAAGATGGTAGCTGGGTTAATCCTGAACTGTTTATTGACTTAGCTGAGCAGTCGGGCCTTATTGTTGAGCTTACTGGGTGGGTTGTTAATACGGTTGTAGCACAAGTAGCTGATTGGCAGTCTAAAAATATAAACTTACAGGCTGCAATAAATGTATCTGCGCAAGACATAGCATTTCCGGGCTTTCATGCTGCATTAGTTCGTACGCTTAAAAAGTACAAAGTAGATCCTAAGCTGATCACTATTGAGCTTACTGAGCGCGATATGATCGAAAACGAAGAAAAAGGTATCAAAGCGCTCGAAAACCTAAAGGCAATTGGCGTTAAAATATCATTAGATGATTATGGTGTAGGGCAAACATCACTTGGTCGATTAAAAATGTTACCGATTGATGAGCTTAAGCTAGATAAGTGCTTTATCCTAAAACTTGATGAATCGCAAAAAGATCAATTTATAGTGCAATCATCAATTACGTTGGGGCATCAGCTAGGTTTCTCGGTTGTAGCTGAGGGGGTTGAAACACTTGGCTCATTAAATTTACTTAGAGGTATGCAGTGTGACCATGCACAAGGCTATTACTTAAGTAGACCTTTAAAAGCAGAACTATTAGAAGAATGGCTGGAGGAATACTATGAAAAAAATTAAATACTTATTAGCAAGTTTGTTTTTAATAATTAGTGTACCGAGCATTGCAAGCAATGGAAAACTGCTAGCTACGCCGGGAGTTTCTCAAATTGAAGGCAGTGGCGGCGGTGGTATTGTACCGTGGGCACAACTTGCTGGGTACGCAAGTGATGACGAATTTTCGGTAAATGGCTTTTGTAGCCGCGCAGATGTAACCGACTACACACTTGACGTATGTGGTGCACAACTTAATTTATTTAATCGTGTTGAGCTCAGTTATGCCCAACAGCGCTTTGATGTACCAGCACTTGATGCTGAAATAGAGCAATCAATTACAGGTGCTAAAATACGTTTATATGGTGATATTGTTTACAGTGATTGGCCACAACTTAGCTTAGGTATTCAGCATAAATCACTGGATGATGGCAGTATTGCAACACTTGTAGGCGCAGAAGATACCAGCGGCACTGACTACTACCTCGCTGCTAGTAAATTACATTTAGGGGCCATTGCTGGTTATAACTGGTTTTGGAACGTAACTACACGATACAGCGAAGCTAATCAACTTGGTTTGCTTGGCTACGGTGGAGAAAATGGTAGTGGTAAAGTGCTATTTGAAGGCAGCACAGCACTATTTTTTAGTCGTGAAGTCGCCGTAGGTGTTGAGTATCGTCAAAAATCAAATAACTTAAACTTAGGCGAACAAGATTGGAAAGACTTATTTGTAGCATGGATGCCTAATAAGCACGTAAGTGTGACAGCGGCTTACCTTGATTTAGGAAGCATTGCAGGAGCTGACGATCAAACAGGTTGGTATTTATCGGTAACAGGGTATTGGTAATGAAAAGCGTTGGTATTTTTATAGTATGCGTAGGATTGCTTTGTAGTTGTGCTAGCTCAACACAATTATCGCTTTATCAAAAGCTCGATGGTAAAGCGGGGATAGGCAGAATTGTTGATAGCTTTATCTATCAAATAGGTAATGACGAGCAGATAATTCATTACTTTGAACACAGCAATATAGCGTACTTTCGCCAAGGGTTTATTACTCATATGTGTATGTTAGTAGAAGGCCCATGTACATACGATGGCGACTCTATGGTAGCAATCCATACAGGTATGCATATTACAGAGAAAGACTTTAATCATGTGGTTGATTTACTTATAAATGCAATGAATGAGCAGAACATTAGCCATAGTTTGCAAAACGATATTCTCTCTAGAATGGCACCACTTCGTGGTGAAATTATAAAAATGTAGCCATAAAGGCTTTAAAGTAATTATTAAGTAAAGGGAACCTTGCTTTGATGTCATTGTCCACTTAGAATTATTTCATAAAAACAATAATTGGCAAATATAGCTTGTATGGCTTACCTATTTATCTCTCGCAAAAATGTACACGCAAAATACTATAGAAAAATAATCAAAAAATTGTCAATGGATTGCCAATTACATATCATGGGAGCCCCTAAGCTTTCTGCTGTTAAGTATTTAAAAGATGCGTTTCAAGTTAATTTTACTGATGTAGTTAACTCTCAGCTAAAACGCAAAAGAGCACGTAATGCTATCTGGAATAGTCCTATTATTACTGCTGTTTACAGTGCTGGGTTAGTTTTATTTGAACGATTACGATACGCTAAGTATTTAGCCTTATTAACCGAGACTAATCCTGACTGCATTGTTATTTGGAACGGCAATAAACTTCCAAATACGACCGTTGCTATGGCTGCAAAAGCATTAGGTGTTAAGCAGTTTTATTATGAAAATGGTTTACTACCCGGTACAAGCAGTTTAGACCCTAATGGTATTAACTATAATGCGTCGTTAAGCCGTGACCCTTCTTTTTACCTAAATTTTGACCCACAAAATAAGCTAAACTTTTGTGCGCCGGATTTAATTCCAAGAGCTGATCATAAAAAGCGCTGTGAATTTGAATGCGCCGATGTGCCAGAACGCTATATATTTGCGCCTTTTCAAGTACCTCACGATACTCAATTAGCTAGCTTTTCTCCGTGGATAAACTCTATGGACATGTTTTACGACGAGGTGATTAAAGCGGTCAAAAGCTTAAACGATCCAAGTTTAAAAGTGGTTTTTAAAGAGCATCCGTCGTGGCATAAACATTACGCTCATCTTTATGAAAAAGATCCGATTGCAATTTTTGCTAATGGAAATCAAACAAGTGATTTGATTAAGTGCGCTGAAGCCGTATTAACGATTAATTCAACGGTCGGCTTAGAAGCATTGCTGCTCAATAAACGAGTTTTAACTCTTGGACAAGCCTGTTACAACATTGAGGGTTTGGTAAAGCATGCAAGCACTGCAGAGCAGCTAGCAGAGAATATGAACGAAGTAGTGCAGGGCTGGCAACCAAATACATTATTAAAGGATAAGTTTTTTAGCTTTATTGAACATGTATATTGTATTCCTGGCGTTTGGAAACACACTGAAGATAAACACATTAAAGCGATTGAAGCGCGTTTTACGGGTAATGACGAGTTTGCTAAGTATCATGGTGATAAGGAATCGTAGTGAAAAACCTAATTAGCTGTCAGCAATTACACGAGCAACTTAATAATCCTGCATTAGTGATATTTGATGCAGGTATGCTGCGCCCAGGTGTTTTGGGTACTTATTCGCCGCAAGCAATGCTGCCTAACGCTAAACGTTTTGACATAAAAAACGAATTGGCCGATAGATCAAATCCCTTACCAAGTATGGTATGCAGCGAGCAGCAGTTTACCCACATGATGCAAAATGCAGGTGTAAATAACGACTCGTTTATAGTTGTATACGAAGATGGCGGTTTATTTAGCGCAGCAAGAGCGTGGTGGATGTTTAAAGCTATGGGGCATCACAATGTTAAAGTACTCAGTGGTGGCCTTAAAAAGTGGTTAGAGAGCGATTACGCCACACAACAAGGTTATAGCAAAGCGTCAGGTAAAGGTGATTTTACGGCAAACTATAACTCTGCGTATTTTATTAATAGCCAACAAGTGGTTGACGCAATCGATGAGCCTAACATTGTGTTGCTAGATGCACGTGCTTATAAGCGTTTTACAGGCGAAGAAAGTGAACCCCGAAAAGGTATGCGTAGCGGGCATACCCCAAATAGTCGCTCGTTACCTTTTATGAATTTACTCAATAAAGGTGAAGCAAAACCACTTACTGAAATTAAAGCGATATTTAATGACGTGGTTGATGATGCGCAGCAGCTACAATTTAGCTGTGGCTCAGGTATTACAGCCTGTGTTTTAGCGTTATTTGCTACCGAGTGTGGTTACAGTAATTTAAGCGTTTATGATGGTTCGTGGAGTGAGTGGGGCGCAAGTGATTCATTGCCCATCGCCACGGGAGAAAAGTAGACGTGTTGGATATGTAAAGCTTGCTCACGTTAAAAGCGCAGCGTCTCTAAACCTCTTTGTGAATAACAGTATTTAAAAATATTACTCACAAGGAGAAGTGAAAGAGAAGAAAATGAGGAGGTAAAACTAATGCTTACTCTAAAAACGCAGCGCCTCTAAACCTCTTTGTGAATAACAGTATTTAAAAATATTACTCACAAGGAGAAGTGAAAGAGAAGAAAATGAGAAGATAAAAACCAGTGCTTACTCGTATTTGAATACTATTTTTATACAATAACTTACTCTAAAAGCGCAGCGTCTCTAAACCTCTTTGTGAATAATTGCATTTAAAAATATTACTCACAAGGAGAAGTGAAAGAGAAGAAAATGAGAAGGTAAAAACCAATATTTGTTCGTATTTGTATTAAATAGCTTTTACTTTCTAAAACCATAAGGGCAGTTTTTACAACCATTTTTGCAGCACGAACCACGCTTTAAAAAAAACCACTTACTAAATATCATGTAACCACTTTGCATGGTGTAGTCGAGCCCTTCAATTAAATTTTCGTTACCTCTAAATTGTTTTGCAAAGTCTATTTGAGTTTTAATAGGTTGTGTATAAACACCCTTTAAAAAAGTATTTATTTTATTAAGCGTGCACTTGCGGCATAAACAACTTGTTGCTGTGATATCAAGCGGTAAAATAGCCGGCAGCTCATTGCACCAACACGCTGATATATCGTCTACATTACACGTTAGAGTACTGTGGCATTGAGCGCAGTTAAGTTGAGTCATTATAATTCTTTTTAGTAACAGTGAGCCAAGAATAACAAATATTATGAATACACAAAAAGCATTAGCTGAATTTATTACATTTGGTGAGCAAAGGGACGAAGCTATATCGGTTATCGTTTCAAGCCCTGCTGATAGCAATAAAACTCATTATACTCTCTCAACCGAGGTTTTAATTGATGTCCTTAAGCGCTGTTTAAGTAACGAAATAGACTTAGATGATTTAGAGCTTTGGGCAAACGTAATTGAATCGCGAGATGACATTGATTGTGCTGAGCATGAAGGTTTTATTTATGCGCTCAGTAATAGCGAGCAAATGGGAGATCTTAATCATCAAAAGCTTGCTCAAATAGTTGCGTTAGTAAAAGTTTAAAAAGCGAGGTGTAAAACCTCACCTACAATATGTGCAACCCTGTAGGTGCGAATTTACTTCGCGCTCATGTAACATGGCTTTGGTGTTTAAAAAGTGAGGTGTAAAACCTCACCTACAATATATGCAACCCTGTAGGTGCGAATTTACTTCGCGCTCATGTAACGTGGCTTTGGTGTTTAAAAAGCGAGGTGTAAAACCTCACCTACAATATATGCAACTCTGTAGGTGCGAATTTACTTCGCGCTCATGTAACGTGGCTTTGGTGTTTAAAAAGCGAAATGTAAAACCTCACCTACAAAAAACCGCACTTCAATTGAATGCGGTTTTTTTAAATTGAAGACAATCGTTTTAAGCGATTATTTATGATATCCCAAGCACGTTTCTACTTCGTTTTTAGAACCTAAAATAACGGCTACACGCTGGTGGATTGCATCAGGCTGAATATCCATAATACGCTCGGTACCGGTTGAAGCGATACCGCCAGCTTGCTCTACTAACATAGCCATTGGATTTGCTTCGTAAAGTAGGCGTAATTTATTAGGCTTTTTAGGATCTTTGGTGTCGGTAGGGTAAGTAAATAAACCGCCACGGCTAAGCACGCGATGTACATCGCCCACCATTGCTGCAATCCAGCGCATATTAAAGTTTTTAGCGCGCGGGCCTGTATCGCCTGCTAGCAAATCATCGATGTAGTTTTGCATCGCTGGTTGCCAATGGCGTTGGTTAGACGTATTAATGGCAAATTCGTTTGTATCAGCAGGGATTTCGGCAAAATCTTGTGTAAGTAAAAAGCTGCCTTGTGTTTTATCAAGGGTAAACATGCGCGTGCCTTTACCTGTAGTCAGCGCAAGCATTGTTGATGGCCCGTAAAGTACGTAACCTGCAGCAACTTGCTTATGGCCGGGCTGCATAAATATGCTTTGATCAGCAGCGTCGGAGCCTTCAGGCGCTTCCATAATAGAAAATATAGTACCCACAAGTGAGTTAATATCCGTATTTGACGAGCCATCGAGTGGGTCAAATGCCACTATAAATTTAGCGTCTGGGTTACCTGCTACTGTGTAGTCTTCTTCTTCAGACGCGATTGCTTTAACCGTACCTGATTCCAGTAAAATATCTTTTAACAGCTGATTAGATAATACATCGAGCTTTTTTTGAGTTTCGCCTTGAATGTTTTCATCAAGGGTTGAGCCTAATACGCCAGAAAGCGCGCCTTGACCAACGCGAAACGAAATTTCTTTACATGCTGCTAAAATTGTTCGAATTAATGATAAAAGTTCTCTTGAACAACCATCTTCAAGTAATACTGGAGGGAGTCTACGCATTCTATTTTCCTGATAACGTGTTAAAACCAATCATAATGTGAGAGAGATTAGCTTAGAGCGCTGAAATTCGTCTTAAATAACTGTATTGTTTAAATAGCACCCTATAATGGGACCACCTAATCGTACTTAAAACACAAATAACAAAGATAAGATTATGAAAAAAATACCACTACTAAGTTACATATTCTTTACTGTGCTGTGCTCTATCATAACTCAAGCGCACGCAGCAATTAAGTCAATTGATGAATTTACTACGCAAATGAATCATTTTCCGGGCTATTATTCGTTTTTTTACGATACCCAAAACGGAAAAGTATATTTAAAAGTTGATAAGTTTGAACAGCAATTTTTACTGCAGCAAAGCTTGCCTTACGGTATTGGCTCTAACGACATAGGTCTTGATAGAGGTCAGCTTGGTAATACTCACCTTGTGCAGTTTGAGCGTTTTGGCGACAAAGTAATGTTACGCGCTGTAAATACTTACTATCGTGCCAACACAAGTAACAAGGCCGAACAGCAAAGTATTAAAGAAGCGTTTGCATCAAGTATACTTGCTGGTTTTAAAGTAGTCGCAGAAGATAAAGTCACAGCACTTATTGATTACACGCCTTACTTATTAAGTGATGTACACGGCGTAAGCCGCACACTTGCTGCACGAAAGCAAGGCAACTTTAGCCTTGATGAGTCACGTAGCGCCGTTTATATGAATCGCTCAAAAGCATTTGTAAAAAACACCGAGCTTGAAGCTGTACTTACATTTAAAGGCACAAAACCAGGTGAATTTGTTCGCCAAGTAAGTGCCGACCCATACGCACTTACCGTACACATGCATCATTCACTTATTCAATTACCAGATGATAACTACACGCCCCGTAAGTTTAATCCGCAATCAGGTTTTTGGAGTATAGAACATAAAGATTACGCAGCGCCGCTTGGTGACTCTATGTACGTGCGTTATATACCGCGTCATCGTTTAACTAAAAAGGATTCAAGTTTACCTATTAGTGAGCCTGTTAAACCAATTGTATATTACCTTGATCCTGGCGTTCCAGAGCCCGTTAAAAGCGCTTTGCTTGAAGGTGGAAAGTGGTGGAACGACGCATTTACGGCGGCAGGATATAAAAATGCATTTATAGTAAAAGTGCTGCCAAGTAGCGCCGACCCTATGGATATTCGTTACAACGTCATTCAATGGGTACACCGTGCAACGCGTGGTTGGTCATACGGAAGTTCGGTGATCGACCCACGTACAGGTGAAATACTTAAAGGGCATGTAACACTCGGCTCATTGCGTGTTCGCCAAGATATTTTAATAGCCGAAGCTCTTGCTGCTCCTTATTTAAAAGGCAATGAAGTTGCTAAAAACTTGCAAGCAATGGCGCTTGATCGTATTCGCCAATTAAGCGCACATGAAATTGGCCACACGTTAGGTATTTCTCATAACTTTGCAGCATCGGTAGGGGATAGAGCCTCAGTAATGGATTACCCACATCCGCTACTTAGTTTTAATGAACAAGGTAAGCTTGATGTAACGCGCGGCTATGCAACAGGCATGGGCGTGTGGGATACCCAAGTAATTAAATATGGCTATAGCGATTTTACTAACCAAGATGAAAGCGCAGAACTTGCTGCTATTTTAAAAGAGAACAAAGCCAAAGGCCTTGAGTTTATATCAGATAGTGATGCTCGTGCTAAAGGTGGCGCGCATCCAACAGCTCATTTATGGGATAACGGCACTAATCCTTCGCAGGAACTTTTAAGAGTACTCGACGTACGTAAAAAAGCGCTTTCGCAGTTTGGTATTAATAATATTAAAACGGGCGACTCATTATCGCAATTAGAGGAAAAACTAGTTCCGCTTTATCTGTTTCACCGTTTTCAGGTTGAGGCTGCGGTTAAGCTTATAGCCGGTGTTGATTATGAATACGAAACACGCGGTGACTCACCCGTAATAGGCGCACAAGTCGTTAATAAAAAAACACAGCAAGAAGCGGTAAACGCTATTTTTGCAACACTTAAGCCAAGTAACTTATTACTTCCTGAATCTGTGTTATCGCTAATTCCGCCAAAAGCATATGGCGAGTCTAAATCGCGCGAGAGCATAGTTGGGCGCACAGGGTTAACGCTCGATGCAATGGCATTACCCGAGGTTGCAGTGCAGCACAGCTTGTCGCTTTTATTAAATGCACAGCGTTTAAATCGCTTAGCGCAGCAACAAGCGCGTAGTAATGACTTTTATAGTTTAGATGAGTTACTTGAGGAGCTATATAGCCAAGTGTTTAACGTGTCATCACCTAATACAATGACAGGTAAAATCACTCAGCGCGTGCAATTTTTAACAGCAAAAGCTATGGCTGATTTAGTAGCAAGCGATAGTGCAAGCCCTGAAGTGCAAGCGCAGTTACGTTACTACTTAGTTAAGTTGAGTGAAGACTTTAACCAAAACTCAATGCTGAGCCATACAAGTACTGGCGAGAGTGCGTTTAAGCAATATTTAGCTGAGCAAGTAAATCAGTTTTTAATTAAAGGGCAATGGCCAAACAACTTTAAAGTGCTGCCAATCCCACCGGGCTCACCAATTTAGAATAAAAAGTAGAAGCGCTTATTTTTAATCAATCATTTAATCAATCATAAAGCAAAACACCGAGTATGTTCATACTCGGTGTTATTTGATTATAAAAACGAATACGTGCTCTAAGACTTTATTTGCACTAAATCGTAATCGGCCATACCAGGTACTATTGCCTGTAAGCGAGACTCGGTTACATCGAGTGCATTTAAACATTCGCAATACTCAGAAGCTTTAAGCTCTAATTGATGCGCCTTTTTTTGTAGCGACTTATCAATTTCTCTTGAGATAATATCCATGCGTTGCCCCATGTCGTTAATACGATCTTCTATATTACCTTCACGCGATTTGAACGCATCTCCGAGTGATACCAAAATAGCACCTAACGATCCATGCACTGCAGAGTGAATTTGCTGGCTGATCTCTTTAGTAAAAAAATCATCTATTTGCGAAAGTGACTGAGGGGCTATAAAAAAGAAGTCATCGCCGCGCTTAAACTTATCCATTAGCGCGCGCTCTACATACTTTAGTTGTGTTTTAAGTACTTCAGGTTCTTTGTCTGACATACCTTCAACTACGTGTTCAATAGCGCTTAAACCTAAGTTAACACCATCTGTAGCCAGATTTACTAATTCGGGGACTGTGTGGCGAATACCATTACTAAACTGTTCGAGTACTTTGCTTTCGTCATCGCTTAAATCAACCCAATAACCGCGAATAAATAGTTGGTTATTGTTATTAATTTGTACACGAGTCTGGCCTTTATCTAATATGCGAATTGCATCGTCAGTAATAATTAAACCATGACGTAATTCAACATCGCATTGGGCTTGAGCAAAGACACTGCTGCTTGAGAGCGCTATGGACAACGCCAATATCGAACGAGATAGAAACGCCATAAACACCTCAAAAAGACTAAAATGGAAGGCGAGTAGGTTAACAAAAAAACAACTTTATGCAAGGGAAAATAAACCTATCAACTATCTCAAACAATAGCTGTATAGGGCGTAGCTTGAGTTTTTAGATACGGCTATGTTGAGTAAAATCAACAGTACAACAAAGGACTTAGTATAAAGCTAAAGAGGTAGTGTTAGCTCACATCTAAATAAGAACACGTGGTTTTAAAAATGAAGTTTAAAAAGATACAGCTATTTAGTTAATTAAGCTTTTAATAGCTGACTCCAAATTTACTCTGGAGTCAGCTTAAAAGGCTAGCGGTTAAAAGCCAAAATCTCTAGTGTGAAACCACTATTAATCGAATTGCATCAAGTTGTAACTGCGTTTTTTCAATATACGTAGTTAGGTCGTTGCGTTGCTTATCGTAGAAGGTAATTTCTTCTTGGCGAATATTCGGGTTAATTTGCTTAAGGGCTACCAGTCGCTCTTGCTCTTCACTGAGTGACGTTTGCATTTTAACAAGCGACGCTGCACGAATAACTTCAAGTTTTTCTTGTGCCATATCTTTAGCGGTAGTAATCATAGGGTGAACAGCGCTTTGCAGTGCACCCGCAAGTTTACTTGCTGTTTGGCGGCCAACGGCTGATAACTGCTGATTAAAGCCTTCAAATGCCACATTCTCACCTAAATTATTACCTGCTTTATCAAGTAATATACGAATTGGTGTAGGCGGTAAAAAGCGACCAACCTGTAATACTTTTGGTGCCATTGCTTCTGCAACAAAAATAAGCTCAACAAAAAAGGTACCAGGCGGTAACTTTTTGTTTTTAAGCAATGCAACCGATGCGCTACCAAAGTCGTCGTCACAAATCATATCCATGGTGCCTTGCACCATTGGGTGATCCCAACTAACAAAGTGCACGTCTTCTTGCGAAAGTGCCGTGTCGCGATCAAAGGTAACGGTCATACCGTCTTCTTTAAGCGATGGGAATGATGGGTTTAACATATGCTCAGTTGGCTTTAAGATAATGGTATTTTCGCCTTTATCTTCTTGGCTTACGCCAAATGTGTCGAACACGTTGATCATGTAGCTTGGTAATTCAAACTGATTGTCGAGTTTTTCGATTTCAGCTACAAGTGAATCTGCAGCACCTTGACCCGATGAATGTAGCTCTAGTAAACGATCTCGTCCGCTTTCCATTTTTTTACGCAGTACTGCATTTTGCTGTGCTACTTGCTCAAGTAATGGATCGAGTTCGTCTTCATCGCAGTTATGCGCAGAAATATATTCAAGTAGATCATCACGGAACTCTTTATAAAGCATTTGCCCCGTTGAAGAGGTAGATTCGAATGCATCTAGACCTTCGTTGTACCAACGTAGCAATACTTCTTGAGCGGTGTTTTCAAAATATGGCACATGAATGTTCACATCTTGTGTTTGACCTATACGGTCTAATCGACCAATACGCTGCTCTAGTAAATCTGGGTTCAGTGGTAAATCAAACAGTACTAAGTGATGCGAGAACTGGAAATTACGACCTTCTGAGCCAATTTCTGAACACAGTAATATTTGTGCATTATCGTACTCGTCTGCAAAAAATGCAGCAGCGCGGTCACGCTCAATAATAGACATACCTTCGTGGAATACCGACGCTTTAATTGCTTCGCGCTCACGCAGTATTTGCTCAAGGCTGATAGCTGTTTCAGCTTTAGCACATATAAGTAGTACTTTTTCGCGCTTAAGCGTTTTAAGAGTGTCGATTAACCAATCTACACGTGGATCGAATAGACCCCAGCTTGCGCTTTCGCCTTCAAACTCTTGAAATATTTTTTCAGGGAAAAGAGCACGGTGTGCACTTAGTTCAGGGTTTTGAATGCCGCCCATGTTACCAAGAACCGACATAGCCGTTTTATACTGTTTTGGCAGTGCCATAGGGTAGGCGTGTAATTTACGACTTGGGTAGCCATCAATGCCGCTGCGGCTGTTTCGAAATAATATGCGACCCGTGCCGTGGCGATCGAGCAGCATGTTAAGTATTTCTTTACGTGCTGGTAAATCACCTTGCTGTGCTTTTACAAGAATATCAGTAATATCGGTTTCTTTTAATAGCTCAATTAGTGTGGCTTTGGCTGTGTCGTCTAGCCCTTGCTCTTGCAGTAATTGATTTGCAGCTTCAGCAACGTCTTTATAATTTGCTTCTTCTTCTTTAAACACGTCGTAGTCGTAAAAACGGTCAGGATCGAGTAACTGTAAACGTGCAAAGTGGCTGCTGTGACCAAGTTGATCAGGCGTTGCGGTAAGTAAAATAAGGCCAGGAATATCTTGGCTAAGCTCTGCCATACGTTGGTACTCTGAGCTTGGCTTGCCGTTATTTATACTTAGGTGATGGGCTTCATCTATAACTAGTAAGTCCCAATCAGCAAGTGTTGCTTGTTCAAACCAGCGTTTTTTCTTGGTTAAAAACTCAAGACTGGTAAGTACCAATTGCTCTGTATCAAACACGTTTGGTGAATCTGCAAACGCTTCGTCGCAGCGTTCTTCATCAAAAATAGAAAAATGTAAGTTAAAGCGGCGTAGCATTTCTACTAACCATTGGTGCTGTAGATTTTCTGGTACAACAATAAGTACGCGGCTCGCACGACCACTAATAATTTGTTGATGTAGTATCATGCCCGCTTCAATTGTTTTACCAAGGCCTACTTCATCTGATAAAAGTACGCGTGGTGCAAAACGTTTACCCACTTCTTGGGCAATATAAAGCTGGTGCGGAATAAGATTAGCACGTTGACCAATTAAGCCTTTAATAGGCGATTGTTCACGTTCAAATTTATGTAACCACGTTTGGTAGCGAAGTGTATAGCGATCAAAACGATCGACTTGGCCCGCAAATAAACGATCTTGTGGTTTATTAAACTTAATAAAATGATCTAAAAAGGTTTCTTTAAGCTTGGCAGTTTCGCCGTTATCAACACGGGTGCCGTGATAACACAGTAACTCGCCTTGTACTTCAATAGACTCTACTTCTAATTCCCATTCTTCAACGCTTTTGATCACATCGCCAGGATTAAATGCCACACGGGTAACAGGTGCTTCTGCCGAAGAATAAACACGGCTCTCACCACTGGCAGGAAATAATATGCTGACCTGACGGCCTTCAATGGCAACAACGGTGCCTAATCCTAAATCTGACTCTGTATCACTGATCCAACGCTGACCTAAGGAAAAATTCATGTATGTCTCGTCTATGATGAAAAAGGCGGCTATGTTACCTGTAAGCTAACACCACTGCAAGGCGCTATTTGGCTCACTTTTAATTAATTTTGTAAGTGTTAATTATTACTATTAAAACAACTTGTTTATGACTCTTTTTTAGGTAAATCAAAACTAATTACAGTTTGTAATAAAACGGACTTTTATGACAAATAGACTAAACTTACATTATGCCTTGGCAATTAAGTATTGCAGGTTTAAGTTTTGCCCGTTTTACTTAGTTATTTTGGTATAGCATAAAAATCATAAAACGTAAGGAAAGTGCTATGGAAAAAGCTTCGAACCTTGAAAGTAAAATGTATGTGCTAGATACCAACGTACTACTTCACGAACCCCTCGCTTATTTGTCTTTTCAAGAACATGACGTTGTAATTCCGATGACGGTGCTTGAAGAACTCGACCACATAAAAGACAGAAAACACGACGTAAGCCGCGATGCGCGCGTCGCTATTCGTGGATTAGATGAGGTACTTAAAAATGCAACGCCTGAGCAAATGCTACAAGGCGTGGCGCTGCCGAGTAACAAAAAGGCAAAAGCGAGTTCTGCGGGTACGCTTATTATTGTAAACGACCATTTATTTGCCGACTCCATTTCTGGTTTGCCGGGTAACGAAAACGACCATCGTATTATTAATTGCGCCGTGTATTTACAAAAGCAGCACAGTGATTCAAAAGTTATATTAGTAACAAAAGACATAAACATGCGTTTAAAGGCCAAAGGCGCAGGGCTTAAATATGTTGAGGATTACCGTACCGACCAACTTATTGACGATATCAGCTTACTCACTAGTGGTTATAAAAAAATTGAAGGGGATTTTTGGGACCATGTAGGGGAATGTAATACGCAGCAACACGGACGAGATACGCTTCATCATGTGCCTAAAAACTTAATACCTGATGTATTTTGTAATGAATATTTACTTGATGGAGGGGATCAGTTTGCGGCGCGTGTTAAATCGTACGATGACGAGCACATAACGCTAAAAGATATTGGTGTTGAGCGTTTAATGCATCAACAAGCATGGGGCGTTAAGCCCAAAAATATTTATCAAGGGATGGCATTAGATGCACTGCTGGATACAAGTATTGAACTTGTTATTTTAACAGGACCAGCAGGGTGCGGTAAAACCTTGTTAGCACTTGCCAGCGCCCTTGAGATGGTCATCGAAAAAGGTATTTACGATAAAGTAATAGTCACTCGTAATACGCCAGAAATAGCAGAGTCCATTGGCTTTTTACCCGGCACAGAAGAGGAAAAAATGGCGCCATGGCTTGCAGCCATTACCGATACGCTGGAGGTATTGCACAAAGGCGACGAAAATCCGATATCAAGCCGAAACTACATTATGGAAAAAGCCAATGTGCAGTTTAAATCGGTTAACTTTATGCGTGGGCGTAGTATTCAAAATGCGGTGGTAATTTTAGATGAGAGCCAAAATTTAACGGCATCTCAACTTAAAACAATTATTACTCGCTGCGGCGAAGGTACTAAATTAATTTGTACGGGTAACTTGGCGCAAATAGATAGTAACTATTTAACGCCAGTAACATCGGGCTTAACGTACATAGTAGAGCGCTTTAAAAACTTTGAAGGCAGCGCAACTATAAACCTCAACGGTGTTGTACGTAGTCGCTTAGCGTCATTTGCAGAAGAAAATTTATAACTTGCGCTTAACAAATTGGCTCGATAGTCTATCGATTGATTTTCGAGCCAAATGGCAGGCAGTACATTGAATTTTTTACCTCTGAAGCATTATTATCGTTCATTATTTATTGCGCTTTTAGTGCCATTGATTGTCGCTTTTTTACTGTGCTTGCACTTATATAATATAAAGCTTGAGCGGGCGGTTGAAAAACGCGAAGCCGATTTTACGAATGTTTCAGCACATGTTACTCACGGGATGGAGTCGGTGAGTAGTCTACTCACCACCATGTTTAGCTTATACGAACAAACGACCTATCCAAAAATAAACCAAAGCTTACTCGAGGGCATAAATCAATATGATGGTTACTATTACCGTCACTTTAGTGAGCAAGGCACTGAAATTGTAGGTAAGGGGGAGTTTGCGTTATCTGCTAAGGCATTAATGCAGTGGCAGCAGGCTATTACATTAGGGCCTTCGTTTAATACAACGCTTGCATTAATGCAGTCGTTGTCTGCTGTAGCATATGTTGATAATAATGGCTTTGCTTATGTAAGCAGGCGCAACAAAAGCCAAAGTTTAATGCTTACTGAAATTCTAGATGGAAAATTCAAGCCAAAATTTTCACCAAACAAACTTACTTCAAGTCCCATTGTTAAAGTGAATGATAAATCGTATTTTGCTATTGGCCGACAACGAAGCACCGGCTCAGCCGATTACATTATTTTGATTTATGATGTTCAGGCAATTTCTGGGTGGTTAAAAAAGGTTTCACCGAACAGTGGTGAATACGTTTTTATGAACCAATCACATCAAGTTATCGCCAGCTCTAAACAGTTAATAGAGCAAGCAACAGCATTAAAAAATTATTGGCCTGATTTGGCCCAGCACCATAGTAAAAAAACAGTATTAACTAGTGATAGTAATTACTTTATGCAGCCTATGGATGAGTTACCTATTCACGCAGCATTTTACGAGCACAAACCCCAATTAATAAGCCCAATTAAGTATGAAATACTATTAGAGTTCGCATTTTTAACGCTATTTTTAAGTATTATGTTTGGCGTGTTTTTTTGGTTAAGTCAGCGCATTTTTATTAAGCCAATGACTCACTTAATGTCGTACCTAGAGAGTAACGGTACACAGCAAGAAGTGCAGCTCGATTATAAAGTACCGCTGAGCTGGCAGCCTTGGTTTTCTAAAGTGAAGCGTGTATTTACTAAAAACAAACAGTTAGTTGATTCATTACAAAGTGCAAATAAAGCTCTGGACGACCAGGTTCAGTTGCAATCAGAAAAACTAAGCCGCAGTTACGAAGCAAAAGAGCGCCACTTGGCTTTGCTCAACACTATGCTAAACAGTGTGCCAGATCTTATTTATTTTAAAAATATTGATGGATCATTCTTAGGATGCAATAAAGCATTTGAGGCGTACATCGGTAAAGATCAAACTGCATTAGTCGGTAAATATGTAGATGATTTAGGTGATAACGATCAACAAATAAATGCGCTTGAAAAACAAGTATTACAAAATAGAAACAGTGTTGAACAGCGAATAGAAACTGATAAAAAAACGTATCAACTTACTATTGCACCTTTTTATAACGAGCACCAACATCTGTTGGGGACTATGGGTATTGGTCGCGATATTACCGAACAGCAACAAGCATTATTGGCCTTAAAAGCATCAGAATCTAAATTTAGAAGTGCGATTGAATTTGCGGCTAACTGTGTGGTTTTACTCTCGCTTGAGCACACAATATTACAAGTAAATAAAGCGGCAAGAAAGCAGTTTTCTGAACAGCCAGTACTGGTTGGTGAGCAGTTAAAAGCATTGTTTGACGATACTCAATGGCAGCAAATAAAAAGCACTTTAGCGCAATTGCTAGATGACAAAAAACGCGTATACCACTTAACGCTTGCTCAAGGGCGCTTAACAAGTTGGTTGCAACTGAGTGTATCGCTTGTATGGGATGAAAACCGCGACCCAGCTTATTACGTTATTCACATTCAGGATGTGAGCGCATTAACTAAATCGAAACTAGATGCCGAACGAGCAACCCTTGCTAAAAGTCGCTTTATAGCCAATTTAAGTCATGAAATACGCACTCCTCTTAATGCTGTTTTAGGGCTGCTTGATATGCTTATTGAGCAAGGATTAACGCAAAAGCAATTACAACAAACGGATCAAGCTAAGCATGCAGCACAAAGCTTGTTGCTAATGCTCAATAGAATGCTTGATTTTGCACGCATAGAAAGTTCGCAAACCGATTTAAAACAAGCATCTTTTAGTATGGTTGAGCTGGTGGATATTTGTGAAAGTTTAACGGCTCCATTGTGCGAAGGAAAAGGTATTGAATTTGTTATTGATATTGACCCGTTAATAGCGCCTGATTTGATATGCGACAGTATTCGCTTACAGCAAATATTAGGTAATTTATTAACAAATGCTGTTAAGTTTACAAAAACAGGTTCTATCACTTTAAAAATGGAACTTATTGAAAGCGATAGCCTAGAGCAACAGCATATTTGCTTTAAAGTAATTGATACCGGTATGGGCATAGATGAAGCCGATCAGAGGCGTTTATTTGACGCCTTTACGCAAGGTGATGAGTCTTCAACACGTATACATCATGGTGTTGGGTTAGGTTTAGCGATTGTTAAACATGCGGTGTCATTAATGGGAGGGGAGATTGCTTTAAAGAGTAAAAAAGGTCATGGCTGTGAGTTTTACTTCAGCGTTAGTTTTTTGGTTGATACCACTAAAAATACGATGTTACCGACTAATACATTGGCTATTTTATCGGATCAAAGCAAAGAGCTTAAGCAAGTAACAAATGCTTATACAGAGCTTGCTAATATTAATTTAGATGAAGTACTTAAATACCCAATTAAGCTCTCCAATACTCAGCAAATAATAATCGATGCGGCCGACTTACCTGCACTTTTAAATATTGAAGCAATTAATGATTCGTTATCAGCTAAAGAAACATCGGTAATTATTATTAATCATCAGCACACCCTTAATTTACCAACAAGTGAGCATTTAGCTGCGCATCACGTTAAAGCATCGGCATTGGGACAAAGGCTATTTAGCTTGAACTCTCAGCAACAGCCTAAAGCTAGTACCAATGCCGTAATATATAATATTGCTGAAACTAAAGTTGATATATCGGGTCTACTTGTATTAGCCATTGATGATAATCAACTTAATTTAGAAATAATTAGCAGTGTATTACGCCAAGCAAACGTAAGTGTTGTTACCGCTTTAAGCGCATCTATCGGCATGGAATTATTGCAAGTTTTAAAGCCTGACTTAATATTGATGGATGTGCAAATGCCGCAAATAGATGGCTGCCAAGCTACGGCTTTAATTCGTCAACAGTTTGACGCAAAGCAACTGCCTATTTTTGCTTTAACGGCTCATTGTGAACCCGCTGATATTGAACGTTCTTTAAAGTGCGGTATGAATAAGCATTTAACTAAACCAGTTGTTGCTAAGGTACTTATTGATGCAATTGCCGATTTAAACTTAGTTAAACCAAGCTTTTTTGAAAAATCATTCGCATTAACGCAGTTTAGTATGGATGAAAAGCTCCTCAATACAATGATTGGTAAATTTGCTAATTTATGCGAAACCCAGCTATTGCAAATAGAAGAAACAACCAATAAGGATGATTTGGTACGCTTAGTGCATAGTATAAAAGGTGTAGCAGGTAATTTAGGTTTTAGACGATTGTCTCACTGCGCTTTATTGTGTGAAAGAACACTTAAAACAACTAACAAGCCTGTTGAAATAACACTGAAAGAGCTTATTATGCAGTTAGAACAGGTAATTGTTTTTATAAAAGGGGTAGGGGCTAGGGATGTCGAAAAGAGCTAAAGTACTTATTGTAGATGATGATCCAATCAACAGATTAGTACTTGAAAAAACACTTAAAGTAGAACACGACGTATTCTTAGTTGAAAGTGGTGAAAAAGCACTGACCTTTGTAAAAACTGCGCAAGTTGATTTAATTATCCTTGATGTGATTATGCCAGGAATTGACGGCTATGAAGTGCTTGTGCAACTTAAAGAAAATCCGATAACTCAATCGATCCCCGTTATATTTATATCAGCTAATCGTAGCCATGACGACGAAGCTAAGGGCCTAGAACTCGGTGCTATGGATTATATCACTAAGCCATTTAGCCCTTCTATTGTGCGCGTTAGAGTACGTAACCAATTACTTATAAAGCAAAAAAATGATCTGCTAGAGATGCTAGCCTCAATCGACGGCTTAACTGAAATCCCAAATAGACGCTACCTAGACGAAAACTTAGCTCGTGAATGGCGCCGAAGTAAACGCAGTGGAACCCCGCTATCAGTGTTACTTATGGATATAGACCACTTTAAGCGTTACAACGATTGCTACGGACATCGTGCTGGCGATGAATGTTTAAAGGATGTTGCACAAGCACTCGCAGCTCAATGTGAACGTGGTAGTGACTTTATAGCTCGTTATGGTGGTGAAGAATTTGCAGCTGTATTACCTGGAATGAATAGGCATGAAGCTGTGGAGTTTGCTAATAAATTACGCAATGCTGTAAATGCTTTGAATATAGAACATAAAGCCTCATTAAATGCAGACCACATCACTATTAGTATAGGTATCGCCACCACTCAAAGTGGTAAAGTATATGCTGAGCAAGCGTTATTAGAAGAGGCCGATTTAGGCTTATATGCCGCTAAAGATGCAGGGCGAGATAGAATAGTCGCACGCTAAAAACTTAATATACAAAAAACGCCAATATTCATATATTGGCGTTTTTGTATCAAACTACTTTTTATACCAATTCGCTTAATTAAGTGATCTATTTTGAGGATGGAAAAACGTGTTGATAGCTAGGCAAAAAATTCGCTATTTAGTTGTTCTCGGCAATTGCTCCTGCATTGCTCTACCTTCTGCATCCATGCAGTCGTAAATGAGAGTTTTTTAACACAGGTAGCGACACGTTTAGCCCCGCAAAATGATTAAGTATTATTGCGGATTGGTATTATAGGTTACTGCGTGATCATACCTAAAGCGGTTTCACCAATGCCCACTAACTTATCATTTTTAAATACAAGTGGCGTACATTCATCTTTCGTTGTTTTAGAATCTGAATGCTTACTATGAGTTACATAAAAAAGTACTTGGTATACATCGTCATCTTTTTTTAATAGCTCTGTGAAATTAGGCGTTTTTAATTGCGTTAAAACAGATTGATAACTGCTATCCATTTTTAGCTCTGATATAGCTTCACGATTATTTTTATGTTGTGCTTGCCAGCTAGATGAATTCTTACCAGCCCAATGAGTCTCAGCTTCACCATCTGATACGGCAATAACACAGCCTGTTAAAAATGGAGCGATTAAAGCGGCTGCTAAAAGTGATTTTTTCATTTTTATTTACCTTAATAAGATTTTTAATTGGTTATTAGCTGTATTAAAGCAAAGAGTAGACCATATTTATAAGTTGTTATTAATCAGTTTGTTAAGTGGGTTAAGCTGTTTTTATCTAATAAAATATTAAATGTATTAGTAAAAACAGCCATTTTTTAGCTTATTTGATTACTACAATAAAATCACTACACCAAGCGGTTACGTGATTCGCCTTTATTAAATGCAGCAATATTTAAACTTACTTCATTAATTAAACGCACAATAGATTCAGTACTTGCCCATGCTATATGTGGAGTAAGTAAAAGGTTATTACCTTTGTAATTAGCAAGTGGGTTTGAAAGCTCAGCAGGTTCTTTAGTTAGTACATCAACACCGGCTCCAGCAATTAGGTTTTGCTCAAGCGCTGTAGCTAAGTCGGATTCGTTAATAATTCCACCACGTGCTGTATTAATAATTATAGCGCTTGGCTTCATCATTTTAAGCTCATTAAGTGCAATTAAATCACGTGTTTCATCTGTTAGAGGGCAGTGTACGCTGATTATATCGGCTGTTTTAATGACGTCTTCAAAAGGCGTACGACCATCACGACATGCAACACCTTTGCGCTCTGCAACAATAACATTTGCGCCAAATGCCTCAGCCACTTTAGCAACGCCTTTACCTAGCGTACCACCGCCTATAATGGCAAATGTTTTACCTTGTAAGTCGTTAAAGCTGTAATCGAGTATGCAAAACATTTCACTTTTTTGCCACGCGCCTTGCTGGCAATCCGCCTGATAGCGGTGTGTGTTACCCAGTAAGTTAGTAATTAAAGAAAACGTATGTTGAACAACAGAAGGTGTTGAATAGCCAGCTACATTAGTTACGGCAATACCAAATTCTTTAGCGGCTTCTAGATCAACATTATTAGTACCAGTTGCACTTACACAAATTAATTTAAGCTGTGTAAGTTTGCTAATCGTGTCGCGATTTAAAACTGCTTTATTAGTGATTAATACATCAGCACCTTGGCAATGTTCAATAACTTGCTCTGGGCTAGTAAGTTCATAAGTCGTTAATTTACCAAGTTGTTCAATACCAGTAAGAGACGTTTTAGCTAACGTTGCGTTATCAAGAATAGTAATGTTCATTATGAGCCCTAAAATAAGTGGATCTGAAAGAGTTAAAATCGTAAAAAGATGCCTACGATCCATCAAAAATACGAGCTTAAGGTACTACGAAAGAAAGGCTTTGTTAATGGTATTACTACCAAATGATTAGAGGGCTTTGTATTAGTGGTCTGCCCACTAGCAGATTGAGAACATGGTATTTTGCTAGACTGATCAGATTTTTGCACTTTTAAGCAAGCTCATGGTCATAGAAGGTAATTAAACTCGGCTTTAAAACAAGTTGCTAAAAATAAAAATCGTTTTTTTGGTTATTTCGCATTTTAGATTGGCTGAGTTATAATCGGGTATAGACATAAACGGTGCGCTTTGGCGTACCGTTTTTTAACACTGTAGATGTAGTAATGAGTGAATTAGAAGATAAATACGCAGATATACGCCCATACAACGACGACGAAGTTGCGGCGTCGCTTACACGTTTAATTAACGATGATGCGTTTATTGATGTAATAGCAAAGTATAATTTACCGCGCTTTTTATCGGCAGTGCCTTTTATTGCGCGTCCAATGGTAAGAAGTCAGTTACGTAAAAAATGGGGCAAAGTAAGCACCGTTGAAGATGTGCAAAATGAAGTGGCACAATACTTAGATAAACTAGTGAAGCGCACCACATCAAAAGTTACCTTTTCTGGGTTAGAACAGTTAGATGCTAACCAGGCCTATTTATTTATTTCAAACCACAGAGACATAGTGCTTGATCCTGCATTAGTTAACTGGGGTTTATACCAACATAAAATGAAAACAGTGCGTATTGCTATTGGCGATAATTTATTGCAAATACCTTACATTACTGAGCTTATGCGTCTAAATAAAAGCTTTATAGTTAAGCGCTCTGCTAAAGCACCAAAAGAGATGTTAAAAGCACTGACTCAACTATCGTCATACATTTACGATTCTGTGGTCGGTGGAAATTCTATTTGGATTGCGCAAAAAGAAGGGCGTGCAAAAGACGGTTTTGATCAAACTGATCCTGCGCTTTTAAAAATGCTGCAATTAAATGGGCGTAAACAAAAGAAAGAGTTTGGCGATTATATTAAAGAGTTAAAAATAGTGCCTGTTTCTATTTCTTATCAATATGAGCCGTGTGCAATTGCTAAAGCCAAAGAGCTTTACCACAAGCAACATCATGGTGAGTACGTTAAATCGGCTGGTGAAGATATTGCGAGCATTGTTGAAGGCTTTAGTACTGCTAAAGGGCACGTGCATTTAGCATTTGGGCAACCAATTGAATCTAAATGTGATAGTGCTGAAGAGCTTGCTAAAACAATTGATAGGCAAATTGTTGATTCGTTTTATTTACACCCAGGCAATTACATCGCTGGTGGTTGTAAAGATGCGGTAATAGACTCTCCTGATACAGCGACATTTGAACAACGTTTAGCCTGTGTACCTGAAGAGTTAAAACCATTAGTGCTAGCTATGTACGCTAAGCCATTTCACCGTAAAACAGAGATAAATACTAATAGCTGTGAACATTAATACTCACAGCTCAATGAAACTAAGCAGCAATTAAATTGCTGCTTTTTTTTTGCTCAAAAATAACGCTATACTAATACCTCCTCTTCAACTGGGCGGTACTTATGCATGCAACAAATTGAAATATTTGATATTCCAAGTCCTTGCAAGAGTATTTGCTTAGTTAATAACAGAGGGTATTGCAAAGGGTGTTATCGTAGTCGGGATGAACGCTTTTCGTGGAATACCTTAACCAACGACCAAAAAAAGAAGGTGCTTAGTTTGTGCCAGCAGCGCTACAAACGTTATCTTCAAAAAAAGCAGCAAAATGCAGTGCCAAGCACACAGGCGCAGCAGCAAGGGTTCGACTTTTAAAAGCTTAATCCATACTTGGCTCTTAGTGCGTATACAGTGCCATTGTTAGTTAAGTTAATTAATGACATTTTAAGCTTTTCTACCAAGTTTTCATTACGCTTATTTAAATAATGATAAAGCGGATAAGTATTCAACACTTCTTTTTCAAAGCAACCTTGAGGTGAAGGTAGCTCATTGTTTTGCATTATAAAGTTAATCATTAAAGCTCCCTGTACTTTTTTCTGAGCAAGCAAATTAAGTTGGGTATTCATGCTTTTAACTTTAATAATATTCCCTGCAAACTGTGTGCTTGCTAAATAATGTTCTTGGACAGGGTAGCCATCAACAATTGCGACGCTATCGAGCTGTTCTAAACTGCTAGGTAAACAGTTTTTATACAATACTAAGTCAAACTTAAAGAGCTCATAATCGACCCTAATTAAGTTTTCGTAATTTTCTTCAACGCTTGCATCTCTTCCTAACTGCCCATCAAGTACGCCATTATTTGCAGCTAGCAAAGCATTTTGGTGGCTAAAATCGATTATATGTATTTTAAAACCGATATCTGCGTATGCTAACTTTAATAACTCTAAGGCATAATCAGCTTGTGGTGTACTTTGCGGACGATTAAAAGTGAGGTTGTATTGATGACTAAAACAAGAGGCACTAAAAAATAAATTTACCAATAATAACAAGATACTAAAATGTCTATTCATTATCAGTTCCAATTACTACAGAAATAAATAAAATAAGACGCGTATAATAACAAGGAGATTACCTCTTGCCCAGTTTCGGGGTTAATCAAATAATTTTAAAAGCGAATGAGGAAGTATTGTGAGTTTTAATTTATGCCTATTGCCACGTGAAGAAAAATACCAAATTCAGTTAGATTATGAAGCGTCTTTTTGGGCGTATCAAATTAAGCGAAATAAAAAAACGAGAGAGCAAGTTTATAATACAATCCATAGCCGTCCAATGGCTGAACAAATGGTTTTGAAGCAAAAGTTTGAGCAATATTTAGCGCTAATGCTTAGCTAAGTGTTGATATAAAAATGTATATAGTTAAGTTGCTGGATGGGCTAAAAGTTCCACTCGTTAATAAATTTTATAAAAAACATAATGTAAGAGGGCGGGCTAATAAACAAGATAAGGTATGGGTTACTTACTATAATAATGAAATAGTTGCAGCATGTAGGCTGCAAGATAAAACAGAGTTCTTATTTTTATCTACCATGTTTGTTGTGCTGGAACATCGCGGTAAAGGTGTTGCTAAACAGCTATTATCAACACTCTTAAAGTCGCAAGATAAGATGATTAATACCTTCGCATATAAAAACGTAGTTGATTTATATTGTGCTATTGGTTTTAACCAGGTGTTAACATATACTCTTGCTTTACAAGTACTTTTTGATACTTACAAACATCGAAATATAGTCGCTCTAGAGTACCCATAATAATAAATAATAATATGGAATAAGCATGAGTAAATGCGTTAATGGGATCATTAGTTGCTTTGTAGTTTTAATAACTATCCTAAGTTGCCAAGTAGGCGCACAAGTAAAACGTTTATCTCCAAGCGAAGGCTTATCGCAAAGCTACGTTAATACAATGCTTATCGACACTAATGGTTACCTTTGGCTTTCTACTGAGGCTGGGCTTAATCGTTATGATGGCTATCAAGTTATTCCAATAAACGGCCCTAATGGTGAATTAGAAGAAGCGATCATTGATCGTATTTACCAAGACCCTCAAGGGCACATTTGGATAGCCTCTTTACTTGCAGGCCTATTTAGATACGACCCCGTAACAGATTCATATCAGCAATTTCTAGAAAAACCTACCAGTGAAGAAGAAATTATCAATCAGTCTGTTTTTAGTATGGTGGCCGTTGATAAAAAAACACTTTGGATTGGCCGAGGCCGCGACTTTGCAAAGCTTGATATAGCAACCGGAAAAATCACAACTATTTTTGAGCTTCCGGCTAAATATAAAAACACCCTTGTGAGAAAGCTCTTTGCCTACAATGGTTATATATTTATAGGTACAAGCCATGGCGCATATGTATTTGATATTGCAACAGAGCAAGTTAGACCCCTACAGCACTTAAAAGGTGAAGCTGAGCATATTTACCAAAATAATGTTAAGTCGTTCGCATTAGGTGAAAATAAACAGTTGTTAGTAGGGGCGGTCCAAGGTTTATACGAAGTTGATATTAGTAACTTATCAAAAATGTTTGAACGCCCCGATTTACCTTTTGAAAGTAAGGTATTACTAAGTGACCTAAATGTTTGGAGCATAGTAAACGAACACGGAAAAATAGATTTAGCTACCGATAAAGGCTTGTTTAAATTTGATTTAAACACCGGGGAGATGATTAAAAATACTCGAATAGCCCAAAGTAAGTACACACTTGCCGATACCAGTATTATTGATATGGCTAAAGATAAATCGGGTGGTACATGGGTTGCGACTAAGACTGATGGTGCGTTTTATTTATCTCATGACAGCTATCATTTTAATAATGTCGATGGCACTTTGCTCGGGGGGGATGGTTTATCGCATCACTCTATCTGGGGGATTACCGAATATAAAGACAAGCTTTGGCTTGCAACGCATAACGGTATTACCGAGGTTGATTTAAAAACAAATATTGGTAAAGCTTATTTAAAAGATTACAAAGTCGACTTACTCACCACTGAGTTTACCGTATATGAAATAACGCCTTATAAAAATAATTTATGGCTTTATACAAATCGTGGTTTGTTTATTTTTGACCCTGTAACGCATCAAGTTAGCGAACCTAAAGTACATAACCCTGCTAATCAGGAGTTAATTACCGGTAGGGTACATGGCGTTACATTAATGCCAAATGGCGATCTATACTTTGTGCACTCAGATCATGGGGTATTTATATACAATATAGATTCTCAAGTAATAACGCGTTTGGGTGGTCAGTTTGATCAATTTGAACCCTTTTTAGCCCATGGCTTTTTACCTGCGCTGAGCAATAAACCAGATTCACCATTATTTTTTAATGCCGGTATTTTATACCAAGTAAACCCAAGTGATTTAGCACTTAAAATGATTTATAAAGTGCCAAAACAGCATGAAAACGTAGCCATTAGTGTGCTTTCTTACTTAATTGATAACAACAATATATTGTGGATATCACTTTCTAATTTCGGCTTAATAGGCCTTGACGCATCTACTTATCAATTAGTCCATACAATCGATTTAGAGAGGAATAAATTAGGCACTCTGCTATACGATATGGTGCTAGATGATGATGGCATGATCTGGATGAGTAGCCATAAAGGCATTTGGCGATTAAACCCAGAAACACTTCATTTTCAGCAATTTTCTACATCAGAAGGGCTACTCTCTGCTGAGTTCAATAGCAACGCCATGGCACAGCTTAAAGATGGCCATATTGCGTATGGTAGCTTAAAAGGTTTTACTTATTTTCATCCAATGGAAAACCAAAACTATCAGTCGCTTATTGATCACGTAAATATTACGCGAGTTGATTTAATGTCACGAGATTTATCGCTTGATTTAAAACAACCGCTCAACGAGGTTGTGTTAAACCATGATGATATAGGGCTTGAAGTTGCATTTTCGGCCATGGCATTTAGTAATCAAGAACGCATCATTTATGAGTATCAACTCGATAACGGACAAAAAAGTTATACCCGAAATAACAACCGTGTATTGTTTCCAAAATTGAATCCAGGTAATTATCAATTAAAAGTTTGGGCTAAAGACCCCCTGACTGGCGAATATACCTCGCCTGCTATTTTAAAAATAAAAGTAAAGTATCCACTTTGGCGTGCACCTTATTTTATGGTGCTTTATGGCATGCTGTTTATTGGCTTTGTTGCTATGTGGGTTATGCGCCGTAATAAAATTCAGCGTATTTTATTGGCAGCAAATAAAGAAAGTAAAGAAAGCGAAGCGCGTTTAAAGCTAGCGCTTGAAGGCAGCGAATCGGGTGTTTGGGATTGGGAATCAAGCAATCCAAGTATTTACCAACCTCGCTTAGCGAGTGAGTTAGGTTACGAAAATGAAACCGTGAGCCTTGATGAATATTTATCTAAAATTCATCCGCAAGACAAACAGCTATTTCGCTTAGAGTGGCTTGAGTTTTTATCTACCGATAAAGGTTACTTTAATTGCACCTACCGCCTGCGCCATGCAAAAGGCTATTGGCGCTGGTATAAGGATTTTGGAAAAGTCGTTGAGTGGGATGATAAAACGCCACAAAAAGTAGCGGGTACCTACACAAATATGACCCGTGAGATGGTGTTTGAAGAACACGCTTTACTATTTACGGCAGCATTTGAGCAAACACGTGATTGGGTGTTTATCCTCGATAAAAATTTAAATATTCGGGCTTCTAATAAATCACTGCAAACCGCCTTTAATTTCTCTGCTGAGTCGTTATCTAGTCGAGCATTAAATTTAGGTATATCGCGCAGCAATCGTTTTGATTATTTACGCATAATGCAAAAGCTATCCATTGGAGAGCACTTTTCGTGTGAAGACAGTGTAGTTTTAGCAAGTGGTGAGCCACGCCATGTACTTGTGAAAATAAGTGCAGTGGCCGATAACGAACAGCGCCTTAATAGCTATGTCATTATTTTAACCGATATAAATGCACAAAAATCAGCCGAAAATGAGCTGCACTTATTGGCCAACTACGATGCCTTAACAGGGTTGCCAAATCGTACATTATTTAATGACCGCGTTGAACACGCCCTTGAGCAAGCAAAATTGCACGAATGTAAAGTTGCTTTATTACATATAAATATTAAGCGTTTTAAATACTTTAATGACTCTTTGGGGCATGCAGTTGCTGATGAGCTAATTAAAGAGGTTGCTGAGCGTTTAAAATGCTCCTTGCGTCCATCGGATAGTGTTGCTCGATTTGGTGGCGATGAATTTGTAGTACTGGTGGAAGATATTCAGCAAATCGAACAAGTACTCATTATATGCACTAAGTTGATGGATTGTGTGAATCAAAATATTACGATTAATGGCCAAGTTGTAAACGTTAATTTAAGTATTGGTGTGTCTATATCACCAGATGATGCACAGCAAGGCTCTGCGCTTTTAAAAGCTGCGAGCATAGCGTTATATCATGCAAAAGACTCTTTAGAGGGGCGTTATCAGTTTTATAAGCAAGAGATGAATCAGCATGTTCAAAGAGCGCTGCATCTTGAGTCTCAGCTAACTAAAGCGTATCAAGAAGAAGAATTTTGTAATTACTACCAGCCTATTATTAACGCTGAAAGTCAAAAAACAGAAGGCTTTGAAGTACTGCTGCGTTGGCCTGAAAATAAGCTTGTGCAAACTCAAGAGTTTTCGGTGGCAGCAGAAGGTATAGGCCTAATTACAAAAATTATGCTGCAGACTTTTGCGCGCGCTTTATTAGAGCTAAAAGAGTGGCGAAAAGCCTCACCTAGCCTGTATTTATCTATTAATTTATCGGCTCTTGATTTTGAGTTTAAAGACCTTGTTCCTGAAATTAAAAAAGCGTTAAGTAATTCAGGAGTGTCGTCTGAGGCAATTGTTTTTGAAATAACCGAATCAATATTAATGCGTGATTCAAAAGAAGCGCTACACAGCATGGAACAACTTAAAAAGTTGGGCTGTAGATTGTATATGGATGATTTTGGTACGGGTTACGCATCGCTTACTTATTTAAAGCGTTTTCCTATTGATGTATTAAAAATAGATAGAAGCTTTGTACAAGACATAGGCATAGATTCTGACGATGAAGCTATTATTCAATCAATACTCGCGCTTGCTGATAGTTTAGGTAAAGAATGTGTAGCTGAAGGCGTAGAAAGCTCGCACCAACTCGCCTTTTTAAAGGCGCGAGGATGCATGCATTTCCAAGGGTACTTATTTAGTAAACCGGTACCTAATACCGAAGTACTCCCGCTTATTAATCGCAATTGGAGTGACATATTTAATTAATAATAGCAGTACTTATTTAAGGCCTTTTACCGCAGTGCCTGCAAAACAAATGGCTATTATGCTCATTCAACTGCGTTTTAATGGCCTTATTAGCTTCTAGTTTACTCAAGCCTAATTTATAGCGTAGTTCTTCTAGGTGTTCTTGTTGAGTATCATTAAGAGTGCCATCTTGAATTTGTTCATGTACGGCATCTTCAAAAAATTGGCGGCGTTTACGTATTTGTTCTGAAAAACTAGACGCCAGTAAACCGGTAGGTATCGCAACCATTCCCATGCTCAGTAGTGTTATAACACCGCCGAAAAACTTACCCAATGGCGTTATAGGTACTACATCGCCATAACCAACGGTTGTTAATGTTGCCATTGCCCACCACATAGCCGCAGGAATAGAGCCAAATTTATCGGGTTGTATGTCGTGCTCAATTAAGTAAATTCCGCATGAAGCTAAAATAAGCACGACGGCCATAATAAAAAAAGCAGCCATTAATGAACTACCTTCATCGTTAAAGGCTTTTAAAAGTAGCTGCATGGCGCGTGAGTAGCGAGTGAGTTTAAATACCCTTAATAGTCGGAGCACGCGTAAAAAACGTAAATCGAGAGGAAATAAAAACATCATTAAGCTTGGTAAAATCGCAATTAAATCAACAATTGCCAAAGGGGAGAAAAAATAGCTAAGCCGACGTTTGGTATGAGACCCTTCCATTGCTGCATATTGTGTTTTATCTACGCAAGCCCAAAGTCTGGCTAAGTACTCAATAGCAAAAATAGCGACCGAGACAATTTCTAAAACTAAGAATTCGTTGTAATACTGCTCTGCCACACTTGGAATTGATTCAATAACAATGGCTACAACGTTAATCATTATTAAGCTAATGAGTGCAATATCAAGAATATGTCCTGCTCGATGGTACTGGCCTGTGCCTTCAAACAGGCAAGCCATTTTTTGTCTTAAAGTGTGTGGTTCATTCATTATTTAAGTTTAAGTACCATATTAATACTGCCTTCTTCAAAGTCGCGACTAATTTTAAAGCCTAACTTACGGGCAAGCTCAATCATCCCCGTATTCTCTGGTAAAGTTATGCCTTCAATCGACTCAACACCTTGGCGTTTACAGTGGTTAATTGCAGCACTCATTAGTATGCGACCAAGCCCTAAGCCTTGGCAATCTGAGCGTACTACAATGGCAAACTCAGCATGCAGGTTATCGGGGTCCATAATGACGCGAGATACACCTAATGTACGTGTTTTACCTTCAAAGCGCTGGCAAACAATAAACGCCATTTCACGGTCGTAATCAATTTGCGTCATTTTAGCGAGTTGATCGTGGTTAAATTGTGGTAGTTCGCCAAAAAAGCGTTTATATCTGTCTTCTTTATTAAGTGACTCGTCAAATGCTTTATGAGCTTGTTCATCTTCTGGCTTTATTGGCCTGAGCGTAGCCTGGGTGTTGTTTTTAAGTGTTACCACTTCAACAAGTTCAATAGGGTAGGGACGAATAGATAAGCGCTTACGATTGCTCTGAGTTTGATAGCGGCTAAGTGTCATGGTGGCATCGAGCACTAAAAACTGTCCATTACTGGCAAGAATAGGATTAAGTTCCATTGAGCTTATGTCAGGTTGATCAATAACTAACTGAGAAATACGCGTTAGCAGTGCACACAAACGATACTTATCAACTTTTTCGGGTAATATGCGCTCCTTTAGTACGCCTTTATCGTGCGCTGCCGCAATTAAATACTTTGCTAAGTTCATATTTAGTGGAGGCAGAGCAACGGCGGCTTGCGCATATTCAAGGCCGGTTCCTGCTTCACCTAATAATATAACAGGACCAAAATTAGGCTCGGTTTTAATTGCAATTCGCAGCTCATTTGCGCCTGCTCGCGGCGCCATTTTTTGTAATGAAAACCCTTCAATAACAGCATCCGGATAAGTGTTTTTAATACGGATAAGCATTGCAAAAGCGGTTTGTTCAACCTCGTTGGCGTCGTTTAAGTTAAGCACCACACCACCTACTTCAGACTTTGAAGCAATACTTGGGCTAATAAGTTTTAACGCGACCGGAAAACCAAGTTCTATGGCTTGCTCTCTGGCTTCTGTTGGGGTGTAAGCCACCTCAGTTTGAATGCATGTAATACCATAGTGATTTAATACTTGGCTTGCCTGATGGGTAGGTAAGTAGCTTTGTCCGTCATCTAAAAACTCATTAATAAGCGCTTTAGCTGCTACTTTATTTATTTTTGCGTCATCAGTATTCGACTCAGGTGTTTGCGTTAAATGCTTTTGGTTACGGCGATACGTTACCAAGTGCATAAACGCGCCAACAGCACCCTCTGGTGTTCTATAAGTTGGTATTGCGTTGTTTGAGCACACTTTTCTGGCGGCGTAAGATGCGTCTTCACCCATAAAATTAGTTATAACGTAAGGGCGTGCCATTTTGGGTAATGTTTGTAAGGTTTCTACAATAATGTTGGCGTAGTCTTCGCTGGGCGCAAGCGCTGAGGGAGTATGGATAATCAGTAAGTTTTTAACTTCTTTTGCGTGCAGTAAAATTTCTAATGCTTGCTTATAACGCGCAGGTGCTGAGTCGCCAAAAATATCCACAGGGTTTGAGGTGGTTTCTGATTGCGGAATAACTTTATTTAGCGCATTTCGGGTTTCAATGCTTAGTTCTGCTAATTTACCGGAGCTTTGAATTAGCTCATCAACGGCCATAACACCCGGGCCGCCACCATTAGTTAAAATTGTCAGTTGCTCTACTTTTAATAATTTTGGATGCATGGCGAGTGTTTGTGTCGCTGCAAATAGCTCTCGTAAATCATTTACGCGCAGCATACCCGCTCGTTGAAATAACGCATCGTAAACAGCATCAGAGCTTTGCTTTCCACCGGTGTGAATTTCGGCTGCAAGTGCGCCTGCACTTGTTTTACCTGTTTTAATTGCAATTACAGGTTTACTAAAGGCCGCGGCTCTTGCTGCTGATATAAAGCCACGAATATCTTCAATGTTATCAATGTAGAGTAAAATAGCTTTGGTTTTAGCATCACGACCTAAAAAGTCGAGTAGTTCATTAAAGTTTATATCAAGGCAATCACCTACCGATACAAAATATGAAAAGCCAATTTCTTTGTTTTTAGCCCAATCTAAAATGGTTGAGCATACAGCTGCTGATTGCGATACAAATGCAATTTTACCTGGGCTCGCCACGGTATGTGAAAAGCTCGCATTTAAACCAATATGAGGGATCAGCAAGCCCAAACAATTGGGTCCAAGCAAAGTAACCTGTTTGGCTTGAGCGCATGCTTTAAGTGCGCTTTTTTGCTCTCCAGAAAGCCCATCTGCAATAACAATAGCCGTTTTACAGCCAAGCTCTCCAAGCTGCTCAATAATATCAATTAAGGTATTTTTGTTAGTACAAATAACAGCAAGGTCGGGTACTTTTGGTAAGTCAGCAATAGAGGGGTAAGCAAGTACGCCATGTACTGCGCTATGGCTTGGAGTAACGGGCATTATCGGCCCTTTAAAACCGCCTTGAAGTAAGTTGCGCATAACCACAAAACCAGCACGAGTTGATATATTAGAGGCACCAATAACGGCCACTGAGCTTGGGTTAAAAAACTGGGTAATGCGCTTAAGGCTCATGGTTTTTCCTAGGCTGATTAAATTTTGCGTTATTTATAGTCTCAATGTACCCTGTTTACTGTGTTATTTCGAGCGTCTAGATGCTTATTATTGATATCAATCAAGGAGATTATTGTGAATAAAACCCCCGGTTTTTACATTGTTATAGCGGCTATTTGTTTAAGTATAGGCTTAATTAGCTTAGGGTTTATTTTAAAGAGCACAGCTCTCAGTGTAAAAGAGATGGAACGTACTGTGCAGGTTAAGGGATTGGCCGAGCGAGAAGTTATAGCCGATACGGTAATTTGGCCTCTGCAATTTAGTGATGCCGACAATAATCTTGAAAAATTAGTCAGCCGAGTTGAGAAAAAAAATGATGCTGTAACTGCTTTTTTAAAACTGCATGGTTTTGACGACGATGAAATAACAATAGGCAGCCAGTCAGTTATTGATAAGCAAGCACGTGAATACAGTAATGAAAATCAGCAATTTAGATACATAGTGCGCTCAAATATTATTGTTTATTCTGATGCGCCAGATAAAGTGCAAAACGCGTTGAGCAAAGTGAGCCAACTTGCTAAACAAGATATCGCAATAGTGCAGGACAGCTACGAAACAAAAGTTGAATATATTTTTACTGGCCTCAATGATGTAAAACCTGCGATGGTGCAAGAAGCAACTGAAAAAGCGCGTGAAGTCGCTAATAAATTTGCTAAAGACTCTAATTCAAAATTAGGCAAAATAAAAACAGCTCGCCAAGGGCAATTTAGTATCAGTAATCGAGATTCAAACACACCGCAAATAAAAAATATAAGAGTGGTAACCAGTGTTGAATATTATTTAAATGACTAGGGCCTGTTGACCTTTCAGGATTAAAATTTGTTCAATCTAGGGGCGATTTAATCGCGGCGTGAGGTTTGTAACCTAGCGGGCTAAGTAAAAACCGAGCAACAAAGAGTAAATTGCCCCTAGGCAGAACCCTTCGGGCAGCGTATGTTTGGCATTTATTCCACGTTATCGCCTATTTATGGGGAATAACCACACTGCATAGGCTCTGCCTTGCCTAAATACCAAACATACTGCTGCAAATTTAACCTCGAAAGATAAACAGGCCCTAGGAAATAATATGTCAGAGTCTAAATATGGTCAGTTTGTACTGGCGCCCCGTTCGTATTTTTTTACTGCTATAGCGAGCGTAGTGTTTGCGTTTATAGGCTTTAGTTATAATGCATGGCGAATGGAGGCAAGTGAAGAGAACAACAATACACGCATTGCTAGCTTTCAAATTTTACAAGAACTAGCCGAGCTTGAGCTTATTGTATTTGCCGCACATTACGATAATAACAAAATAGATGGCAGCCCTAGAAAAGGCTGGGTTAAAGTTAACTTAATTCATGACTTAAGCTACTTAGCCGTTGATAAAGTACATTTAAAAACAAAAGACTTACAAAAGGTCTGGCAAACAAATTGGCCAAATATGGTTGATCAGCAAAGTGCTGCGCAATCTATTACACATGCCATAGACAGTGTGCGTACAGAAGTTGTGAGTGAATTAAAGCGCCTTGATTAAGTGAGCAACTTGCGCCGTTGAGCGTTGCAAGTAAGCGGCGCTCAGTAAAATTGTGGTCTCGTTAACTTTTTGCCCTTTTAGTACGTTGGCAAGCTGCTGTTTTGCGTTAGGGTTTTGTTTTTGCTCTATTTCCATTAATGCTAACAAAGCTGAAAATTCATGCTTTACCGGTGTGCTCGGTTTATTTGCATAGGCAATGTAGCAGGCAACTGGTGTTAATCCGTGAGAGTTGGGCTGCGCGAGTGCTTTAACTAAGTCATCATTTGATTCAAACAACATTAAAGAGCGTACATAGTTAAATGGTAGCTTTGTAGCATCGGCATGCTTAAACACATTGTGCAGTACGTTATTTCCTTGAGTATCTTGTACTAAAAAGCCTTTATTTACTCTCAGCGCTGGGGTGAAAAAGCTCAATGCGTCAATATTAGTGAGTTGGTTAATAAATAGAGAAGGTGCTGTATTAGTACTTAATATACGGATTGCTATGTTTTGCATAAAGTCATACTTAACACTCAACCGTTGGGCGCTGTCATATAAATGGTTAAGCTGCAAAGTTTGCTGAGCAGGGCTTAACTGTCTAAAGTCGTTATCGAGTTCATTTAACTGCTGCTTTGAAATACGCGCATTAAGTAGTTGTATGCTTAAATCCATTATTATTTCCAAAATCTTTTTTGCTACTATAAAACAAAAAAGGCCGCAAATGCGACCTTTCATATTTAAAGCAATTGTTTAAATTGGTTTTAAGCCTTTTTGCTTGCTACCCATTCATTAACAAAGTTTTCTAGTACATTAAGTGGTACAGGACCATTTTTAAGCACTACGTCGTGGAACTGGCGAATATCAAATTTATCACCCAGTTGCTTTTTAGCGTCTTCACGAAGTTCTAAAATCTTAAGCATACCCACTTTATAAGCGGTTGCTTGTGAAGGCATTACAATGTGACGCTCAACCATTTTAACACCGTCAGATGTAGCATTAGGGGTGTTATTTACGTAGTAATCAATACCTTCTTGGCGAGTCCACTTCATTGCGTGAATACCTGTATCAACAACTAAGCGACATGCGCGCCATAATTCCATTGAAAGGCGACCAAAATCAGAGTAAGGGTCTGAGTACATGCCCATTTCTTTAGGAATGAACTCTGAGTATAAACCCCAGCCTTCAATATACGCTGTGTAGCCACCAAACTTACGGAATTTAGGAATACCTTCTAGCTCTTGCGAAATAGCTATTTGCATGTGGTGTCCCGGAATACCTTCGTGGTAAGCCAGTGCTTCCATTTGATACGTTGGCATTGCTTCCATATCGTAAAGGTTAGCGTAGTAAACACCTGGGCGTGACCCATCTGGAGCTGGCTGTTGGTAAAATGCTTTACCTGCCGCTTTTTCACGGAATGCTTCAACCGCTTTTACTTTTAAATCAGCTTTTGGTTTAACAATGAATAGCTCATCTAAACGCGTTTTCATTGTATCAATAAGCCCAGTGGCTTCATCAAGGTAGCGTTGTTTACCTTGTGCATCATTAGGGTAGTAAAATTGCTTGTCAGTTTTCATAAACTGCATAAACGCTTTTAAGTCGCCTTTAAAGCCAACTTTGTCTTTAATTTCACGCATTTCATCATGAATACGTGTCACTTCAGATAGACCAATTGCATGAATTTCTTTAGCCGTTAAATCTGTTGTAGTTGTGCGCTTAAGTGCGTTGTTATAAAACGCTTCGCCATCAGGTAATTTCCATGCGCCATCGCGATCATCTGCGCGTTTTTCAAGCTGTGCAAGGTAATTAATTAACTTAGAGTAAGATGGTTTAACAGCCGATTTTAATGCATCTGATGCATCGCTGATTAACGAGTCTTTTTCGTCTTGGCTAATTTCAAGCGCTGTTACTTTACGTTTAAAGTCAGCAAGCAATGTATAATCATCGCCTTTTTCAAACGGTGCACCGTGAATAATGTTTTTGCTTGAATCAATAACATGCGGGAATACAAACTTAGGGGCTATGATGCCTTTTTCTGCACGTACAGTTAAATCAACGATAAGCTGATCAATAACACCAGTTACACCATTTAAACGAGAAATGTAGTCTTTAGCTTCTTTTACATTACTAATTGAGTGCTGATTAATTAAAAATGCAGGGATCATAGAATGCGTACCAAACATTTGGTTCACAGGGTAATTATGGTAGCGCCATTTAAAGTCAGCAATTGAGCTTTCAAGATCTTGTTTTTTTAAGTCGTAGCTAACTTTTGTTGCATCATCTAATAAATCACGGCTGATTGCTTTTAGTGCAACTAGGTCAGCTTTCGTTTGCGCTAAATCTTTAAGCTGTCTTTCTTCGCTGCCATCATCCCACTTATCGTAATCTTGCTTAATACCCATGTATGTTTGATATACAGGACTGCTCATTACGTCGCGGTTAAATGTATCTTCAAAAAATGCATTGGCTTTGTCTATTTCACTTTGTTGTGATTGAACTGCTTGTGCAATAGGAGCTGAAGTCGCTTGTTGTGTTGTTTGCTGGCAACCAGCAAGTAGTGCAACGCTTACTGCGGCCGCAATAAAAGTAAGTTTACGCATTGTTTTCCCTTTTGTTGTTAGAAACCCATTAGGGTGTTTTATATTTATTTTTTGTGTAGCGCTGGGGGCTACACAAATAATTCTAGCAGGTCATTTAAAAAGCGATGACCTTTTAAACTTACCTGCCAATGGCTGTCTGTTTGAGTCAATAAACCTTTATTAATTGCTTGGTTTAATGCACTTTGCTGACTTTGCAGTGGCAGTGTTGTAAGTTTATTAAAATCATTAATTGGGCAAGGCTCAACAAGGCGAAAGCGATTCATAAAAAATTCAAACGCTAAATCGTCTTGCTCTACATGCCAGCTTTTGTACATATACGGTTTAATTAAATCCATATAGCCGCGTGGGTGTTTAACCTTTTCAGTACGCGTAATAAGCCCTGTATTTGCATCAGTAACCTTACCATGCGCGCCGCAACCAATACCGAGATAATCGCCAAAACGCCAATAATTCAAGTTATGTTGGCATTGATAGCCCGGTTTTGCATAGCCCGATATTTCGTATTGTATGTAACCTGCTTGAGCTAGTAACTCTACCCCTTGCTCTTGAATGTCCCACAGTGTTTCGTCTTGTGGCAAGGTAGGGGGCTTTGAAGCAAATTGAGTATTGGGTTCAATAGTTAGTTGATACCACGATATATGAGGAGGATCGAGCGCTATTATTTGCTTTAAATCGCTCAGTGCATCGTCAAGTGTTTGCCCTGGTAAGCCGTGCATTAAATCAAGGTTAAAGCTATTTAAACCGGCTTCTTTAGCTTGCTGCGCAGCATAATTAGCCTCGTCACTGCCATGAATCCGCCCCAGTGCTTTTAGCTTGTCGTTTTGCATGCTTTGCACGCCAATCGAAATACGGTTAATACCTGCTTTTACGTAATCTTTAAAACGACCTGTTTCTACTGTACCTGGGTTGGCTTCAAGGGTAATTTCGCAGTGCTCTTCAAGACCAATTAGGTTGTCGACTTCATTTAATAAACGAGTATAAGCCGCACCAGTTAATAAGCTCGGAGTACCGCCACCAATAAAGATGCTGTGAATTTTACGTCCTTGCACTAAGTGCAAATCAGCTTTTAAGTCATCAATTAAATGCTGAACATATTCAGCTTCAGGTATTTCACCTTTTTGTCCGTGGCTATTAAAATCGCAGTACGGGCATTTTTGCACGCACCAAGGTACGTGCACATATAAGCTCAGTGGTGGAAGGTTCACAGGCCGCCTTTTTGCTGTAGCTCTAGCAATAGTTTTTGTAGTGCTTGGCCGCGATGACTCACTGCATTTTTTTGCTCTTTTGTAAGCTCAGCACTGGTACAATTTTTCTCTGCTACAAAAAATACAGGGTCGTAACCAAAGCCACCGTTGCCATTTTGAGTGAGCGTAATTTCGCCTTCCCAGCTTGCACTGCAAATAAGGGGGGTAGGGTCATCTGCGTGGCGCATTAATACCAGTACACACCAAAAACGAGCACTACGGATAGGGTTATTACCCAAGTCTACGAGTAACTTATCAATGTTATCTTGATCGCTGGCACCTGGGCCTGCAAAACGGGCAGAGTAAACACCGGGTGCGCCATTTAGGCCATCAACTTCTAAACCTGAGTCATCGGCAATAGCAGGCATGCCAGTAATTTTAGCGGCATGACGCGCTTTAATAATGGCATTTTCAACAAAGGTAGTGCCGGTTTCGGCAACTTCACCTACGTTAAAATCGCTCTGTGGAACTACATTAATATTCAGAGGGCTTAGCATGTTAGCTAGCTCATTTACTTTGCCAGGGTTACCTGTAGCAAGTACTAAAGTTTTGGTCATGTTATTAATCTACGTAAAATTTTTGCTGAAACTGTAATTTTTGAAATTGATTACTTTGTTGTATTTCAATCTCAAAGCGTAAAATCTCTTCGTTGGTATAATCAACTTGGGCAAGGTAATAAATTGAATCACCTTCTTTTACTTCTTTAAAAGTAAGCGTTTGTTTATTGCCAAGTAGGTTTCTAGCTGTGCCAGTAAGCTTTGCTGTTTGGGCTGTATTTTCGGCATCATTTTTTAAAACAGAAATATTCACAATGCCTTTGTATCCGCTTCGCTCAAGGCCATACGCTTTTGCTATTTTTGGCTGAATAAAGGTAGAAGGAAAGGCGATGTAATGCACTTGCCAAGGGCCAAGCTCTTTATATTGTGCGCCTTGCATTTCTTCGCTTTGCGCGTTAAATGCAAATGCTAAACAAGCAATAAAACAAAACTTAATTAAACGGTTCATTATGTATTCCTCAAAACATATAAAAAAGAGGCCTTTGGGCCTCTAATTAAAAAATCCATATTAGACTAAAAAATCCATAAGCAGCATTTGCAAAAACTGAATACCAATAATAATCACTAAAACTGATAAATCTAAGCCACCCATTGATGGCAATATTTTACGAATTGGTTTTAGCATTGGTTCAGTAAGCTGATGGAAAACCGCTTCTATAGGGTTATAACCTTGGCTAACCCAACTTAAAATAGCGCGAATAATAAGTACCCAAAAAACTAAGTTAAGGCCTTCTTTTAGTACCGTTATAAGTGCTTGTATAATTACAGGCTGTATTGCCCACGCATTATATATAACAAGCATTAAAGTACTAATTTTGGCTACAGCCACTATAAATGCCAACAACAGAGATGCTAAATCAAGTCCGCCAAATCCCGGAATGATTTTACGCAGTGGTTTTACCGCAAACGAAGTGGCTTTAACCACAAACTGGCTCATTGGATTATAAAAGTCGGCTTTTGCCCACTGCAGCCAAAAGCGCAGTAATACCACCATTAAAAACAAATCAAACAGGGTACTGATTAAAAATTGCATGGCATTCATAGTGTAACCTTCAATAAAAAAGTGGTTTTAAAGTTCTTTTTCCATTTGCTCTGCACGCGCAATACACGCATCCATTGCATCGCCAACGGTTTTAGTTAAGCCTTCATCTTTTAAGTGCTCAACAGCTGCGTGAGTAGTACCGCCTTTAGATGTTACGTTTGAACGTAGTTGCGAAATACTAATATCAGGCTGGCTAAGTGCCATTTCGGCGGCGCCAAGGGCTGTTTGTTGTACTAAACGACGAGCGTCTTCATCATTAAAGCCCAGCGCTTTGGCTTTTTCTTCTATGGCTTCCATAAATAAGAAAAAGTAAGCAGGTGATGAGCCGGTCACAGCAATAATATCGTTAATTTGTGATTCTTTTTCGACCCATACAACAATGCCCGTGCATTCAAAAACTTGTTGTACAAACTCGTGTTCGCTTTGTGTTTCGCCCGCGCCATATAAACCTGATACACCACGGCCTAATAAAGACGGTGTATTTGGCATGCAACGTACCATTTTAACGTCTTGACCTAGCATTTCACGTAAACGTTTTACAGTTAAGCCAGCAGCAACAGAAATAAACAGTTTATCGCTAAAATCTACGCCCGACTCTTGAAACGATTTACATAAATCGCCCATCATTTGTGGTTTAACAGACAAAACAATTACATCAGCATCGCGCAGGGCTTCGTTATTGTCACTGGTGGTTTGCACCTTGAAATCGGCTGCTACCTTTTCAAGCTTTTCTTGGTTGCGGTTAGTCGCAATAATGTTACTTGCGTTAAAACCGTTTTTTACCATGCCACCAATAATGGCGTAGCTCATATTACCTGTGCCTATAAATGCGATTTTTTTATCTGACATAAATCTGTTATCACCTTTTAAGTTCGTGTTCCAAAAATGTCTGTGCCGATCCTTACCATGGTTGAGCCTGCACTAATGGCAGCTTCAACATCGTTACTCATACCCATCGACAAAGTATCTACTTGAGGATATTGGGTCTTTAGTTTATCAAAGCAAGTTTGTAATTGCTCAAAAGATTGAATTTGCGTATCCAGATCGTTGCTTTTAGCAGGAATTGCCATTAATCCTCGAAGTGTTAAGTGCTCACATTGGTTAATAAAATCGGCAAGTTCATCTATTTCATCGCGGTGGCAACCCGACTTCGCTTCTTCATTACTTATATTTACTTGAATAAGTATATTAAGAGGCTGTTTATCGTCTGGGCGCTGGGAATCTAATCGTTTCGCTATTTTTATGCGATCAACACTTTGCACCCAATCAAAGTTGGCAGCCACTAAAGCACTTTTATTAGATTGAATAGGGCCAATGAAATGCCAAATGATGTCGCTATATGACTGTAGTTGAGCTATTTTATCTATAGCCTCTTGAACATAAGATTCACCAAATTCGCGCTGACCATGCTCATAAGCTGCAATAACATCTTCGCTTGGTTTAGTTTTAGACACTGCCAGTAGAGTGACTTCGTTAGTGTTTCGTTGTGCAATTTTTGCCGCGTCTGCAATTCTAGCGTAGGCGGATGTGAGTCGTTCTGCTATTGTAACCATATATTTATCAGTTAGTTGTGGAGTCATAAATGGATATTACCGAATTATTAGCGTTTAGTGTGCAACACAAAGCATCCGATTTACATTTATCGTCGGGTGTTTCACCTATGATACGCGTAGACGGTGATGTTCGCCGCATTAATATACCAGCCCTTGCAGACAAAGACGTAAACAGTCTGGTTTACGATATTATGAACGATAATCAACGCAAGGACTATGAACAAAATCTCGAAGTGGATTTTTCGTTTGAAGTGCCTAATTTAGCACGCTTTCGTGTGAATGCGTTTAACTCTAATCGCGGGCCTGCTGCGGTATTTCGTACCATACCAAGTGAAGTGTTAACGCTTGATGATTTAGGTGCGCCAGATATTTTTAAAACAATCTCCGATACCCCACGTGGACTCGTGTTAGTGACAGGGCCAACGGGTTCTGGTAAATCAACAACACTTGCCGCTATGGTCGATTATATAAATCAAAATAAACATCACCATATTCTAACAATAGAAGATCCAATCGAGTTTGTTCACGATAATAAATTAAGCCTTATTAATCAACGTGAGGTACATCGCGATACTCATAGCTTTTCAAACGCGCTACGTAGTGCATTGCGTGAAGATCCAGATGTAATATTGGTCGGTGAGTTACGTGATTTAGAAACAATTCGTCTTGCAATGACCGCTGCTGAAACGGGTCACTTAGTGTTTGGCACGTTGCATACAACATCTGCACCAAAAACCATTGACCGTATTATCGATGTATTCCCAGGTGAAGAAAAATCAATGGTACGTTCAATGTTATCTGAATCTTTGCGTGCTGTTATCTCGCAAACACTGCTTAAAAAGATTGGTGGCGGGCGAGTTGCAGCACACGAAATTATGATTGCAGTACCTGCTATTCGTAACTTAATTCGTGAAGATAAAATTGCACAAATGTACTCGTCTATTCAAACCGGTGCGTCTGTGGGCATGCAAACAATGGATCAATGTTTAACTAATTTAGTTAATCACGGCATTGTTACAAATGCGGCAGCGAAAGAAAAAGCACAAGACAAAACACAATTTGGCGGGTAAGAAACTATTATGGCTTTATCTTTAAACGACTTTTTACTCATCATGATTGAGAAAAAAGGCTCTGACTTATTTGTATCGAGTCAGCTACCTGTAAGTGCAAAAATAAACGGCGAGCTAACAGCCCTCAGTGACGATAGGCTTACAGATGAGCAATCGCTTGAGTTAGTTGAATCTGCAATGAGCGAAAAGCAAAAAGCAGAGTTTCATACAACGAAAGAATGTAACTTTGCGATTGCCACTGACGAAGGGCGCTTTCGTATTTCTGCCTTTTGGCAACGCGATAAAGCAGGTATGGTTATTCGCCGTATTGTTACGCAAATACCTGATGTGAGTGAGCTAGGTCTTCCTTCTATTCTTACCGATGTAATTATGTCTAAGCGTGGCCTTGTTTTGTTCGTCGGTGGTACTGGCACGGGTAAATCAACCTCGCTAGCCGCACTTATTGGTTACAGAAACCGACATCAACGTGGTCATATACTGACTATTGAAGATCCGATTGAATTTGTTCATGAGCATCGCAAAAGTATTATTACTCAACGCGAAGTAGGGCTTGATACCGAAAGCTTTGAGTCAGCACTTAAAAGCTCATTACGCCAAGCTCCCGATGTAATTTTGATTGGTGAAATTCGCTCTCAAGAAACTATGGAATACGCACTAAGCTTTGCCGAAACTGGGCACCTGTGTGTTGCAACACTGCATGCTAATAATGCTAACCAAGCGATTGACCGTATTATGCATTTAGTTCCAAAAGAAAAACACGATAAGCTTAAGTACGATTTAGCACTTAACTTACGTGCAATTGTTGCTCAGCAATTAGTACCGACTGCTGATGGTGAAAGCCGTGTTGCAGCTATTGAAATATTGCTTAACTCACCAATGGTTGCTGAACTGATTAAAAACGGTGATATTGGTGGTATTAAAGAGGCAATGGCTAAATCGAAAGAAATGGGCATGCAAACCTTTGACCAAGCATTATTTGAGCTGTATAGACAGCAGCGAATTAATTACGCTGATGCACTGCATCATGCTGATTCGCCAAATGATTTACGCTTAATGATTAAACTGCGCAATAACGAACAGCAAGGTGCGGGCTTTTTACAAGGCGTTACTATTGATGGCCTTGACGATAAAAATAGCGATCAATGATTTAAAAAGTAATGAATATAAATACTTAATATAAAAAAAGCGCCAATTGGCGCTTTTTATTTATATAACAGGTTATTTATATAGCCTGTTTATTCACCGTAACTAGACTCAAAAAAACTTTCTAAAATAATAACCGCAGACATATTATCTACGTTACCTTTGCCTAAGTTTTTATAGCCACCACTTTCAAAAAGTCGCGCTTTAGCATCCGCAGTCGTTAAACGCTCGTCTTGTGTTTGTACCGGAATGCCATAATGATTATGTAATCTGTTGGCAAACTTTTTTGCTTTAAAGGTAACCTCTTGTGACGTTCCATCCATATTTAGTGGTAAGCCAACAACCATTAAGTCAGGCTGCCATTCGGTTACTTGTACAGCAATATGGTCCCAGTTAGGAATGCCATCTTGTGCTTTTACAGCCTTAAGGCCAGAGGCGCTGCCTGTTAGCTCTTGCCCAATAGCAATACCAATACTTTTGGTGCCAAAGTCAAAGCCCATTACAGTGCGTTCGCCTTGCGGCTTAAGCGATTTTTTTGTCATGTGTATCTTGTTTAAGTTTGCTAAGGGTTAAGTTACTATTATGCGTGACCAGCTTCAGGGCTGAGTTGGCTAATATCAAAGCCCAACATTGAAACTGCTTTTTCCCATCGTTTTTCAACGGGGGTATCAAAAATGATCTTCGGATCGGCTTCTATGATCAACCAACTGTTATCAAGTAACTCTTGTTCGAGTTGTCCTTGCTCCCATCCTGAATAACCCAATGTAATAATAAATTGTTCAGGTGCTTGTGCTGTAGTTAAGCTTGCTAAAACATCTTTTGAGGTAGTGATCATAATATCGCTACTGAGTTTTTGGCTTGCTGAATAACCTGATTGAGGAGAGTGCAAAACAAAACCACGGTCAGTTTTAACGGGTCCGCCTGCAAACACACTTACTTTTGCTGCGTTTTGAGTTTTGTCGTTATCAATTTCTATTTTATCTAAAAGTTCGCCAACGGTAACATCAATAGGTTGGTTTATTACCAAGCCCATAGCCCCATCTTCATTGTGCTCACAAATATAGGTAACAGCACGTTTAAAAAAAGGGTCTTGCATCGACGGCATCGCGATTAAAAAATGATTTTCTAATGACTGCATAGATTTCACCCTTTTTAGTTAATGAACTTTGAGTATGGCACATACCTTTGTTTTTAAAACTAAAAAAGCACTTTCATACAGTTTAAAAATTAATAGTTAACAACTATATTAAAATTTATGACACGAAAGTGCTTTTAATAACGATAGGTAGACACTTATTTATTTATCTAGCTTTCTTTCAATGGCATCAAATAAAATACCCGTGATAGAAATATCATAAGCAGCTTCAATTTCGCGCACGCACGTTGGTGCAGTTACGTTAATTTCAGTTAATTTATCGCCAATAATATCTAAACCTACAAATATTAGACCTTTTTCTTTAAGCGTTGGTGCAACCGCTTGCGCTATTTTTAAATCTGACTCGCTAAGTGGACGCGCTTCGCCTCGACCGCCAACAGCTAAATTACCGCGTGTTTCACCATTTTGTGGAATTCGCGCTAAACAATACGGAATAACCTCACCATCAATAACCAATACGCGCTTGTCGCCTTGTTTGATCTCTGGGATGTAATTTTGCACCATAGCAAAGCGGCTGCCGTGCTCGGTTAGCGTTTCACAAATTACACCAATGTTGGCATCGTCTTCTCTAAGGCGGAAAATAGATGCGCCACCCATGCCATCAAGGGGTTTTAAAATAATGTCTTTATGCTCGGCTAAAAACTCACGAATTTGTTTTTGGCTACGTGTAACAAGTGTGTCTGGCGTATGTTCGCTAAACCATGCTGTAAATAGCTTTTCGTTAGCATCGCGAAGGCTTTGTGGCTTGTTAATTATTAACGTACCTTCTTGTTCTGCACGCTCTAAAATATACGTCGCGTAAATGTATTCGGTATCAAAAGGAGGATCTTTTCGCATTAAAATAACATCAAGGTCGGCAAGGGCTATAGTGGCTTTTTCTTCAAGCTCGTACCATTTTTCTGCATTATTAAACACTTGCGCTTTAGACGCTGTAGCGTACGACTTACCTTTACGAAGAGATAAATCATCCATCTCCATATAATAAATTTCGTAGCCGCGTTCTTGCGCTTGCATCATCATTGCAAAACCGGTGTCTTTTTTGATGTTAAATCCACTAATAGGATCTGAAATAATACCTAACTTAATTGCCATGCGCTGTGCCTTACTATAAATGTTACTGTTTATATGAGGGTGCTTTTAGTTATTTCAATTAGCTAAATCGCCAAATTGAAGTTGTAATGCACTTAAGACCGTTAAAGCGGCTGTTTCCGTTCGTAAAACACGCGGGCCTAAGCGAATATCTACAAATTCTAGTTGTTTAGTTAGTGCCATTTCATCGTCGGTAAAGCCACCCTCTGGGCCGACTAAAAAGCGAACGCCATCTTTAGGTACCGTAATGGTTTTAATGCTGTGCTCAGCACGAGGGTGAAGAGTGAGCTTAATTGCATCGGTTTGTTGTGCAAGCCATTGTTTTAAATCTACAGGAGGATGAATAATTGGCACAAAATTACGCCCAGATTGCTCTGCCGCTGCTATTGCAATTTTTTGCCATTGTTGGTGTTTTTTCTCAAGACGATCGCCCATTAGTTTCACGCCACAGCGTTGACTAAAAATAGGGGTAATTTCGGTAATTCCCAGTTCAACTGACTTTTGAATTGTAAAATCCATTTTATCACCACGCGAAACACACTGGCCTAAATGAATTTTAAGTGGGGATTCTACATCATGGGGATTAAGCTCTAATGGCATTACGACGACTGTTTTTTTTGTTACCTCAATTATTTCACTAAGGTATTCGCCGCCTTCGCCATTAAAAATAGATACATGCTCGCCTACTTTCATGCGCAGCACTCTGCCAATATGCCCTGCAGCATCGTCATCTAAAGTTACAGGGGTGTTTAGGGCAATACTCGATGTTTGATAAATATGAGGAACTCGCATAGGGCGTCACTTACTACTTAGCGTAAAAATATATACTGCTATGGTAAGTAAGCTGGGAGCTGTGCGCAATTATTTATTTTTATTAAGTTGCTCTGCAAGGTCTATTAAATCTTGTGGTGTGTGCGCTATATCGTGGTGATTTTGCGAAGGTTCCGTTAACGTCTCGTCAGTAACTAGGCTTAGTGTATAGCCTGTATCATCAAAGCTTATTAAAAAGCGCTGTTCATGTAACGAGTTATAAATAAAGCGTTGTTTATCGCTTGCGAGTAAGTAATCGGTACTATTAAAAAGGACTCCGTGTAAATCGTGATGCTCTTTTAGATAGTTAATTAATTCAGAAACGCTTATTTCGTTTTCAAGGTCGCAATAACTATAGTCTTTAATTAGTTCGTCAAACATCATTTTTACTAACTGGCGTGTATTACTGCCTGCAGCAATAAGCGTACTCGCTTTTGTTTTGCCATTATTATTTACGTAATACTCAGCAAATGCGCGGCTAAATTCGTTGTCTATGTCAATTAACAAGTAGTTCGTTATTTCAAGTGGCATAGAGGTAGGACCTTGTTGCATTTAAGTAATTACCATTATTACTTAAATGCAGACGTTTTAATGACTGTATTTTTAGTAAAAAGGTCTAAAGAGAAAACATGCTAATAAGCAAATAGCCAATAGCACAAAAAACAGCAAACTCTATACACGCTACCCCAATATTGTCTTGATGGTCTATTTCAAGAGCCGTATCAATATTTGGTAAAGAGATAATTTTTATCACATACGTTAAGCTGTAGAGTAATATCCACATTACACCGCAATGCATAACGAGTGTAAATATGTTTTCTACCATTTTACCGTTTTGAAATGCTGCGCTAGATAAACCAGCATACACAGCCAATGATAAACCTATTGATTTGCCAGCATACCTTATACCAATAGACGTATTCTCTAGGTTAAAGTTACTTTGTAGCGAAGCTCCTTGATTTGCTTTTGCAAAACGGTGTTCTCGTATTTTACTATCCAATGCGAACATTCCTTGCAGTGCAAAAAAGCTAACACAAGCAATAAGTAAGTTGCTAAACCCTTGAGTGTGCGTCCACGTGTATAAGCCAAGTGCAATAATACAGTTAGCGATTAACATTCCTGAATCTACCAATGCAGCACATACATTTTGTTTTAGTATGGCAGCTTCTTCGTTAAACCTGTGGAGTATCCATTTTCTGTGAATTAAATGACCCACTTTTATAAAAGTGAATAAAAGAATAATAATAATTAACACTTTTAACGGGTTTGACTGTGCGGTACTTATGCTTATTTCGTCAAATAAGAAAGCCATAGTGGCTATAACAACTGATATTTCAGATGCAAAACTAATACCCATGGCAAAGTTGTCGTGTTGTGCTAGCTCATCTTTAAGTGCTTGTTTTGCTTTAATTTGAGTGACAACTCGTAAACAAAAAATAGTTATGCAAATAATCGCAAAACTAATGGCAATCGCAATAAAACTAGTGTTAGATAAAGACAAATATGACATGGTGATCCTAATTAAGTTAACCTTTCTAGGTTTTAATCATTCTAGTACGGTTATTGATGATATAAAAGAGAGGATTGATGAGTAACTTAAAGCAACTTCCTATTCAATTACAAAAACTTGGCTTGATGCGCTTTGAACAGTTATACCCGCAGCAAAGTAAACAAAGTGAAGTTGTAAGGTTATTAGCATTAAGCGACTTTGCTTGGCGCAGTTTAGAATCACAACCTGATTTAAATACTTGGCTATTATGCAAAGACGAAATACAAAATAGAGTAATAGATTCTCCTTTTAAAAACCTCAACTTAGCTGACATTGATGAAGTGCAGTGCCATAAAGTACTTCGCCAATATCGTGAAAAGTACTGGCTCAAAGTCGCCTTTTTAGATTTATGCTGTAATAACCCCATTGCCGATAGTATTAATTACATAAGCCAACTGGCTGACATGCTAATAAATAGTGCTAACCAATGGGCGCATGCACAGGTGGCAAAAGTAAATGGTGAGCCGCTTGATGAGCAAAACCAAGCAATGCCATTAATGGTGTTGGGTATGGGGAAACTTGGCGGACAAGAGCTAAATTACTCCTCTGATATTGATCTCATTTTTGCATATCCGCGCAGTACAAAAACCCAAGGTGGTCGCAGAAGCCTTGAGGCTCAAGTATTTTATACCAAAGTTGCACAAAAGCTCATTGCATCACTTAACCAAGCCACCGGTGACGGGCAGGTATTTAGGGTTGATATGCGCCTACGCCCGTTTGGCGAAAGTGGCCCTTTGGTTATGAGCTTTAATGCCATTGAAGATTACTACCAAGAACAAGGTCGCGACTGGGAACGCTACGCAATGTTAAAAGGGCGCCTAATTGGCACACCTAATAAATATTGGGATGAATTTATTAAGCTTTTAAAGCCGTTTGTTTATCGCCGGTATATTGATTTTTCGGTGATTGAATCTTTGCGTAAAATGAAGTTAATGATTGCACAAGAGGTTCGTCGCAAACGCTTAACTAATAATATAAAATTAGGCGCTGGTGGTATTCGTGAAGTTGAATTTATAGTGCAAGCCCTACAAATGGTACGAGGTGGGCGAGAGGCTAATTTACAAACTCAATCATTACTTAAAGCATTAAATGAGCTGGCACTTAACCAAGTTATAGATGAGCAAGAAGCAAGCGAGCTTAAACGCAATTACCTTTATTTGCGAAAAGTTGAACAGTACTTACAAATATTTGACGATCAGCAAACGCAAACACTCCCCGATGATGAATTGAACCAGCAGCGCTTAAATTTATTATTAGAACAAGCTGATTTTTCTGCCACTTTAATCACTATTGAAAAGGTAATGAAGCAAGTTAACGGCGAGTTTGCACTCGTTATTGGTGAAGAAACCGTACCACTAGATACCTGTGAAGGTGCATTTATTAGTGCTTGGGATCATGGTGATGTGAGCTTTCTAAAAGAGGCTAGAGATGAATGGCAAACACCCCTTAACGATTTTAAATTAAGGCTGTCTAAGGTCAACATAGGTAACCGAGGGCGTGAAACCCTTGATAAATTAATGCCTGTTTTATTGAGCCAGTTAAATGACTTTAATGCCAGCGCAGCTGCTTTTACAATGGTTTGCCAAATTTTTAATAAGATAATTTCACGTACTGCTTATTTAGAATTGCTGTACGAAAACCAAGGTGCATTAAAGCAACTTGTTTTACTGTGTTGTCATAGCAAATGGATAGGCGAGCATATTTCTCGCTACCCTATATTGCTGGATGAGCTAATAGACCCGGCTGTTCTTTATAAACCGACACCATTAACCGCTTATAAAGATGAAATAAGACAGTATTTTTTACGAATAGAGCATGACGATTTAGAACTGCAAATGGAGTCGCTTAGGCAATTTAAGCAAACGCATCAATTACGAATTGCTGCTGCCGATGCAACCGGTGTTCTTGATGTAATGAAAGTAAGCGATCACTTAACCGTATTGGCTGAAGCGATTGTTGATCAAGCTGTTAATATTGCATGGCATAACACCGTTAAGCGTTTTGGTATGCCCCCTGGCACTGATGATGAAAACAAAGGTTTTGCTGTTATTGCATATGGTAAAACAGGCGGCTTAGAAGTAGGGTACGACTCAGATTTAGATTTGGTGTTTGTGCATAATCATGATGGCTCAAGCCAAACCAATGGTGAAAAACCGATAGATTCTCGCCAGTTTTATTTAAAACTCGCTCAGCGCTTAATGCATTTATTTAATACTCGCACTGCATCGGGTATTTTGTATGAGCTTGATACGCGATTACGCCCTGAAGGTGCATCAGGTTTACTTGCTATCAATCTAGAGAGTTTTAATCACTATCAGCAAACTCAAGCATGGACGTGGGAACATCAAGCACTTGTGCGGGCTCGGTTAATTTTGGGCCAAGACGATCTTATAGATCGTTTTTCACAAATTCGTAAAAGTATTCTTTGCCAACAGCGCGATGATACCGTGTTAAAAGCCGATGTAATAAAAATGCGCGAAAAAATGCGCGACCATCTAGCGAAAGGAAATTCAGAACAATTTGATTTAAAACAAGATATTGGCGGTATGGCTGATATTGAGTTTATTACGCAATATTTAGTACTTAAACACGCGAATGAGTTTGAGCAGCTTACCGTTTATTCAGATAACGTAAGAATATTAACGGATGCAGCAAATATAGGCTGTATTACTAAAGAGCAAAAACAGCAGTTGATCAAAGCGTATATTGATTATCGCTCGTGTTATCACGTGCTGAGCTTGGATCAAAAAGGCAAATTGATCTTGCGAGAAGCTTTTTTACAAGATATTACTAACGTAACGAATATTTGGAATAGTATTTTTGAATTGAATTGAATTGAATTGAATTGAGTTGAGTTGAATTGTAAAACCCAAGCGCTTGCTTGGGTTTTTTGTACGTGTAAACCCTTAAACCCTTAAACCTTTAGCTTTAAACAGTTTGTTCGCACAAATTCTGATGGTAACTCTGTAATAACCGCTGCTCTTTGTTTGTGGCAAAAGTAAGTGTAAACCTCATGCTCAAAGTCGTCATTTATAGCACGACCAATTTGATAAAGTGCTGAAGTAAAGTTGCTGTCTACTCTAAAATGATCTTTAACTACGTAGTCTTTACTTAAATACCAGTAAAGCTCAATACCTTCATTTTTAGCATATTGATAGAGTACGTCTTTAAGTGTTGTGCCATTTTCAAAGCGTCTAGGTTCAACTTCTCCAGTCCAAGTGGTCGGCATTGGATCAACTGTTCGCGCACGTTCCGCTAATACTCTATCTAAGGTCTGTTCTGGTGTTTTAAGTTTTAAAACAAATTGATCTCGTTCTTTATTACTTTTTACTTGGTTACGAATAGAGGAGTAAAAACGTGATAATCCTTCGGCAGCTGCATTTTTAGATTTTTTAATATCAAATAAAGAGCCATCACTCAACAAAAAGTATACGGCGAGTGCTATTAGTACAGCTGCAAATGATAAATGCCTAATCCAAAACCACATGATTATTACCCACCTTATTTGTTCCTATTATTGTTATACCATTACTTTTTATAAAAAGAAGGGGTATTTTTATCAGGTCGAGTTTTAAAACGACGGTGTAGCCACATATATTGTTCGGGTGCGGCATTAACAGATTGTTCCATGCGTTGATTTACACGTGTCACATCAGCCTTATTATCACCACTGGGGAAGTTTTCAAGCTCTGGCAGTATTTCTAAGTGATATTTACCATTTTCATCACGGCGAGTTATTAAACTCATTGTTTCGCAGTTTTTACTGCCTGCAAACATAAGAGTACCCGTTGTAGTTGCAGCGTCAGGTACTGCGTAAAATGGGACAAATTCACAGCGGTTACGACCGTAATCTTGATCGGGTAAGTAATAACATACCTTTTTATTTTTTAATGCTTTTAGTAAACCTTTTACATCTTTTCGACCGATTAAATATTCGTTAGAGCGAAGGCGCCCATTAGTCGTAAAGTATTCCATTAGTGGGTTGTTATGAGGGCGATAAAAGCCAACACCCTGACACTCTAAGCCCATAATACGGCTAGCCATTTCAAGATGCAGAATATGAGGTACAAGCAATAAAACACCTTTACCAGACGCTTGCACGCGTTCAAAGTGCTCAAGCCCTTTAAAAGACCCTAATGCTTTTTGTGCTCGCCACTGCGGCCACCACCAGGCCATGCCAGTCTCAACCATTGCAATACCGGTGTTTTCCATATTTTTGAGCACAAGGTCTTTTTGATCTGCTGCGCTCATATCAGGAAAACACAGCTTAATATTTACTTCTGCAATATGGCGACGGCGCTTCATAAATTTATGAACTAAGCGACCAAGCTGTTTACCCATTGCCAATTGTAGTTTTTGCGGTAACCAAGAAATTAAATATAAAAATAAAACGCCAACCCACGTTAGCCAGTATCGAGGGCCTAAAAAAGATGCTTTAAAAGGAGATGAGGTGACCACAAAAATCTCTCTGAGAATAAAAACGATAGTTTAACGCTAAGCGCTATAAAATACAAAAAGCCAGCTACATGCTGGCTTTGAATAAATCTATATTATGTTTATCTGTAAAAGTTAAGCTGATTTTAAACCTTGGTTTATAGCAACCAAATCTTCACTTGTTAGTGTACCCGCAGCTTGTTTTAAGCGAAGGGTAGATAACACATAACGGTAACGCACATCAGCAAGGTTACGTTTTGCATCGTATAAATTTTGCGTACTCACTAGTACGTCAACAATGGTACGAGTACCTACTTCAAAACCGGCTTCAGTTGCTTTAAGGGCACTTTGAGCTGAAACAACCGCTTGCTCTAGCGCTTTGTAAGTCGCAATATCTGAAACAACTTGATTATAAGATGTAATTACTGTGCGAGTGACTGCGCGGTAATTTGTTTCATAATCTTGGCTCGCTGATACGTAAAACGCACGCGCTTGGTTTGTTGCAGCAACCGTTGCGCCACCTGAATATAAAGGTACGCTAAAATTAAGCCCAACAGAACTAGAGTCTGAACGCGGTTGGTCATAAAAATTAGCGCCATTTATTTGAGTGTCTGTATGAGTGTCTGTAAGAGAGTCACCATAACTTGCACTTAGAGTTAGTTTTGGGTAATGACCCGCTTTTGCTAATTCAATTTGATCTTTTGCAATATCAACCGTTACTTTAGACACTTGTAGGTTTATATTTTTATCTTCAGCTACTTTAACAAAGTCGCTTGAGCGCTTAGTTGGTCTAGTTGTTGAGAAAGTATCTGTATTTAAAAAGTCTAATTTTTCGTGATATTTACCTGTAATCTCACGAAGTTGCTCACGTGCTGTTTCTACAGCATTACCTGCAATAATTTCTTGAGCTACAGAGTTATCAAACTGAGCTTGCGCTTCGTGTACGTCAGTAATTGCTGTTAAGCCTACCGCATAACGTTGTTTTGTTTGCTCAAGTTGACGTTCAATTGCACGTTTTTCAGCTTCAACAAATTCAAGGTTATCGCTTGCACTTAATACGTTAAAATAACCTTCAGCAACGCGTACAATTAAGTTTTGTTTAGCTGCATCGTATAGGCCGCTTGCTTGAAGCGCTTGCTTGTCGGCAATATCTAACGTATTCCAGGCACCTAAATCAAATAATGTTTGGCTTAAGCTCACACCGCGAGAGAATTGGTCTGTATCACTTTCAACTTTTACTTGGTTAGATAAGTCGCCAACGCTTTGGTACGACGTTGCATCGCTTTTTGTATAACCCATAGTTAAACCAATTTGAGGTAATAGTGCACTCATCGCCAAATCGCTTTGGTAAGACTGCGCATCGGCTTGGGCTTTTGCTTTTAAAACAGTAGGATCGTTAGCTGTCGCTATTTCAAAAACTTGTAGTAAATCTTCAGCTTTCACTGCTGTTGCACCTAATGCGCATGATAAACTAACTAGCGCCGCAAGAATGTTCTTTTTCATGTGGGGTTCGGTCCTTAGACAATTTTTGTACTAAAAGCATGTTAACCTGTTTTACCGCATAACAAAAAAAATAATTAGTAAAAAAGTATGTTCAAGTGTAACAGAATATATTAACGCATTTTAAAGCTTTAGATAAGTAGGAGGTAGCTACGTGGTTGATAAAAAACTCGTTCAATTTACACATAAAGATGTGAATTTAAAGCCAATAAAAAACCTTTATAAAGGTTTTTTTCAGGTTGATTTATACCAATTTGAACATGCTCTTTTTGCGGGTGGAAAATCTAAAGTAATTAGCCGAGAAATATTAGAACGTGGCGATGCAATTGCAGTACTCCCTTACGATCCAATATCAGATACTGTTCTTTTAATTGAGCAAATACGTATTGGCGCTATTAAAAGCAAGCATTCGCCTTGGCTGCTAGAGTGTATAGCCGGAATGACAGACGGCAGCACTGATTACGAATCAGTTGTAAAAAAAGAAGCGTATGAAGAAGCTGGGCTTGAATTAACTGAACTTGAATTTATGCTTTCATACCTATCAAGCCCTGGTGGCACAACTGAGCGCTTACATTTATATTTAGCGCGTACTGACTTAAGCCAAGTGAAATCAGGTGTATATGGTCTTGAAACTGAAGGGGAGGATATAAAAACTCACATTCTATCAGTTGATGATGCGCTAATGCGCCTCAATAACGGTGAAATGGATAATGCGGCAACGGTTATTTGTATGCAGTGGCTTGCGCTTAATCGTGAAAAAATGGCAAGTAAATGGGCATAAACTCTTACTAATATTATGGTGGTACTTTGACAGCACAATTAGCAACAAAGCGATATATTCAGAGCCTCCCAAAGTATTTAACACTTTGTGAGCATAACTATGTGCGACTATTAAAGTTGTTACCGAGCGAGCGCAATATAGGAAGCATTCGTGAAGTTAAACTTGGCAACAGTGAGTTTGCTACAAAAATTGATGGCAGCGCAAAATACACCATGGATATTTCAATTAAGCAGCTAACAGGAATGGTTAAAGGGATTACGCCGCTGTATTTAACGGTGCGTTTGTATCACGATGCCAAAGTGGCTGAAATTGTTCATCACGATTACCATCAACGCATAAAACCATCTTATGGATACCCTAACCCTAAAATGCATCAAAAAGATGAAAAGTATCAACTTAATGCTTTTTTATACGATTGGTTAGTGGCCTGTGTAGAGCACGGACAAGCGACGTTAAATTGGGATGTAAATAATGGCTTGGTTTGATGATACATATACATTTGATAAATCATCTTTGTGCATTGCGCATATTACTGACAGCCATTTATTTGCAGACAAAAGCAGTGAGTACTTTAATGTAAATACCGCAGATCATTTTGAACAAGCCTTGGCAAACATAGCAAAACAATCAATAGACTGCATTATTTTTGGTGGCGATTTAACACAAGATCATAGTTTTGAATCATACTTATTATTTAGTGAACTTATAAATGCCAGTGATATTACTTGTCCTGTATTTTGGGTGCCAGGTAATCATGATGAACTAGCAATGCTTAATCGCATAAGTGGTGGGCAAATAAATTCGGCTAAACATATTATTGCTAATGGGATTGAGCTACTTCTTATTAATTCTAAAGGGCCCACGCCCGCAGGATGGGTTACTGGCACGCATTTAGATGAAGTAACGGACGCTTTAGTCAACTCGAATAATAGTAAAGTTATATTTTGTCATCATAATCCGCTGCCAATAAACGGCTACCTTGATAAACACTTATTAGAAAATGGCCCACAGCTTTTAAATATCTTAGTTAATAGTAATAATGTATCTGCGCTTTTTCATGGGCATGTGCACAATGATTACGAACAAAGTTTTAGAGGGCTGCCCATATATGCGACCCCGGCCAGCTCAATACAGTTTGTAAAGCACACTTCACAGTGGGAGCAAAAAAATGCGGGGCCAGCTTACAGAACGCTAAATATAAAGAGTAAAAAAGATAAAGTAGAAGTAAAAACGGAAGTAGTATGGCTAAACGCGTAATTTATATTCATGGCTTTAATAGTTCACAAAAATCATATAAAGCTGTGCGCTTTGGTGAGCTTATGGCAAACTATGACGTTGATTATTGTGTACCGAACTTAAACCACGAGCCCCTACAAGCTATAATTGAGCTTGAACAATTACTAACGCCAAATACCGTTTTATTAGGTAGCTCGTTAGGTGGTTTTTTTGCCACGTATTTATCGCAGCGTTATCAAATTCCTGCAGTGGTTATTAATCCCGCGGTCGCACCCTATAATTTATTACAGTCGTTACTTGGACCTAATTATAATCCGTATCAAGATTATCATTACGATTTAAATAACAGTCATATTGAGGCACTTAAATTACTCGCTGTAGATAAATTAGCATACCCTGAGTTACTGTACTTATTACAGCAAACAGGCGATGAAGTGTTGAACTTTCAACACGCAGTAAAATATTATTCGCAATGCAAGCAATTGATAGAATTTGGTGGCGATCATAGCTACGTTGAATTTGAACGCACCTTTGCAAGTATTGTAGATTTTCTTAAAATCACGTAAAACTAGTTAGCCTGAACTGAGGTTAGTTACTATATTAACGCTTTAGCGCATATAACAATAAAACTAGTAAAACGTATTAGAGCCTTAGCGGATATAAAGACAAAAACTATGAGTGATCAAAATTATAACGCCGAAGCCATTGAAGTACTTAATGGACTAGATCCGGTAAAACGACGCCCAGGGATGTACACAGATACAACACGTCCCAATCATTTAGGCCAAGAGGTTATCGATAACAGTGTCGATGAAGCTATGGCTGGTCATGCTACTCGTATCGACGTAATACTCCACGAAGACAATTCGCTTGAAGTAAGTGATGACGGGCGTGGTATGCCTATTGATATTCACCCAGAAGAAGGTATCCCTGGGGTTGAATTGATCTTCACTAAATTACACGCCGGTGGTAAGTTTTCTAATAAAAACTATCAATTTTCGGGTGGTTTACACGGTGTAGGTATTTCGGTAGTAAATGCGTTATCTACGCGTGTAGAAGTAACAGTAAGACGCGACGCTCAACAATACAGAATGGCATTTGAAAGCGGCGATAAAGTAGAAGACTTAAACGTAATTGGTACAGTGGGTAAGCGTAACACCGGTACTACGGTTCGTTTTTGGGCTGATGTTAGCTACTTTGATTCACCAAATTATTCAATTACTAAACTTAATCATTTATTAAAAGCCAAAGCAGTTTTGTGCCCAGGACTGCGAATTAAGTTTGTTAATAAGCAAACAAAAGAAACCCAAGAATGGTTTTACGAAACAGGCTTAAAAGACTATTTAGTTGAAGCAATTAAAGGTTTTGAAACATTACCGCAAGACCCGTTTGTTGGCGAATTTAAAAGTTCAATTGAAGGCGCTGACTGGGCTGTTGTATGGCTACCAGAAGGTGGTGAATCAATAGCTGAAAGCTACGTAAACCTTATTCCTACCGCGCAAGGTGGTACGCATGTAAATGGTTTACGCCAAGGCTTACTTGAAGCAATGCGTGAATTTTGTGAGTTTAGAAACTTACTCCCTCGTGGTGTAAAATTAACTCCTGATGACATTTGGGATCGTTGTAGTTACGTGTTGTCGGTTAAAATGCAAGATCCACAATTTGCAGGGCAAACAAAAGAAAAACTATCATCACGCTCGTGTTCTGCGTTTGTATCGGGGGTTGTAAAAGACTCGTTTAGTTTATGGTTAAATGAACATACAGATACCGCAGAGTTATTAGCTGAGTTATGTATTTCAAATGCGCAAACTCGCTTGCGTGCAGCTAAAAAAGTAGTGCGTAAGCGTGTTACTGCAGGTCCTGCCTTACCGGGTAAACTTACCGATTGTAGCGCGGCCGATAACGACCGTACCGAATTGTTTTTAGTGGAAGGTGATTCTGCTGGTGGCTCTGCTAAACAAGCAAGAGACCGTGAATTTCAGGCTATCATGCCGCTACGTGGTAAAATTTTGAATACCTGGGAAGTTGAGTCAGGCCAAATACTAGCATCACAAGAAGTACACGATATTTCAGTGGCGCTGGGTATTGATCCAGAATCAACCGATATGTCGGCATTACGCTACAATAAAATTTGTATATTGGCCGATGCTGACTCGGATGGACTACACATCGCAACACTATTATGTGCACTGTTTGTTCGCCATTTCCCAGAGTTAGTAAAAACAGGGCATGTGTATGTAGCAATGCCGCCATTATTTAGAATCGATATTGGTAAAGAAGTTTATTACGCACTTGATGAGCAAGAAAAAACCGCTATTTTGGCGCGCATAGAAGCCGAGAAAAAACGCGGAAAAGTAAACGTACAACGATTCAAAGGTCTGGGTGAAATGAACCCGTTACAACTGCGTGAAACCACGATGGATCCAAATACACGACGTTTAGTGCAGCTTACGCTTGATGAAGAAGTAGAAACCATGGAAATGATGGATATGCTGCTTGCTAAGAAACGATCGCCTGATCGTCGTCAATGGTTAGAAGATCATGGTAACAAGGCACTCGTTTAATTACCTGTGCTTAACACTAGGAGAGGCGAATGAAAAAACTACTAGGAAGTTTGCTGTTACTTGGGCTGACTACCGCTCCTGTAATGGCGAAAAATATACTCGATAAGCTCACCGTAGCACCGGGATTTGAAATAAGCTTATTTGCAAATGATGTAGAAAATGCACGTCAAATAGCTGTTTCAAAAAAAGGTATTGTGTATGTTGGCTCTCGTAAAGCGGGCAACGTATATGCGCTTATTGATCATAATAGTGATGGCGTAGCAGATAAAAAAATTGTTGTGGCTAAAGGCCTAAATATGCCCTCTGGCATAGCAATTAAAGATGGCGATTTATACGTAGGCGAAGTACATCGTATTATTCGCTTTAAAAATATTGATACCCAATTAAAAGATCCAAAATTTGATGTGGTTTATAACGCATTACCGAGCGAGCGTCATCATGGTTGGAAATTTTTACGTTTTGCACCAACGGGCGAGCTAATCATTCCGGTGGGTGTACCGTGTAATATTTGTGCTGAGGATGAACGTTTTGGCCGTATTTTTGCGCTTAATGTAGAAACAAAACAAATAAAAACAATAGCCAAGGGCGTTAGAAACACCGTCGGTTTTGATTTTCATCCAGCTACTCAAGCTTTATGGTTTAGTGATAACGGTCGCGACATGATGGGCGATGATATTCCGCCTGATGAGTTAAACCGTGCAACGCAAGAAGGTGAGCATTTTGGTTTTCCGTATGTTCATGCCGGTGCAATTATTGACCCTGAGTTTGGTGAAGGTAAAAATATTGCCGATTACACGTCGCCAGCTCTTGCACTTGCTGCGCATGTAGCGCCACTGGGTATTCATTTTTATAACGGTAAGCAATTTCCAGCAAGCTATAAGCAACAATTATTTGTTGCTGAACATGGCTCATGGAACCGTTCTAAAAAGTCAGGTTATAAAGTAGGGCTAGCAACAATTGAAGTAGGTCGCGTAACTAAATATACGCCATTTATTACTGGCTTTATGAAAGACGAAACAACATTTGGACGCCCTGTTGCATTTGCAGAATTAGGTGACGGCAGTCTGTTAGTAAGCGATGATTACGCCAATGTAATCTACCGTGTAAGCTATAAGAAAAACTAGGTAAGCTTTAATGAGTGATACAGATACCTTGCTAATGCAAGGAATTGAGCAACAAACAATGGGGCGTTTTACCGAAGACGCCTATTTAAATTATTCCATGTACGTGATCATGGACCGCGCCTTACCGCATGTAGGTGATGGTTTAAAACCAGTACAGCGTCGTATTATTTATGCGATGAGCGAACTGGGTTTGTCGGCTAACGCTAAGTACAAAAAATCAGCCCGTACAGTGGGTGACGTGCTTGGTAAATACCATCCACACGGCGACAGTGCATGTTACGAAGCGATGGTATTAATGGCGCAGCCGTTTTCTTACCGCTACCCTTTGGTGGATGGACAAGGAAACTGGGGCGCGGCAGATGACCCTAAATCGTTTGCAGCAATGCGTTATACCGAAGCGCGTTTATCTAAGTTTTCAGAAGTACTATTAAAAGAGCTTGGCCAAGGCACCGTCGATTGGACACCAAACTTTGATGGCACGATGGACGAACCTGTTGTACTGCCTTCTCGTTTACCGCATATTTTACTAAACGGTATAACGGGTATTGCCGTAGGTATGGCAACCGATATTCCGCCACATAACGTACGTGAAGTGGCTAGTGCATGTTGTTTATTACTTGATAAACCAAAAACAGAGCTTGAAGAATTACTTGAGCTTGTACATGCACCAGATTACCCAACAGATGCTGAAATAATTACCCCAAAAGCCGATATTCACAAAATATATAAAACCGGTCGAGGGTCTATCAAAATGCGTGCGGTTTATACCGAAGAGCATGGTGATATTGTTATTACAGCGCTGCCGCATCAATGTTCTGGTGGTAAAGTACTTGAGCAAATTGCAGCGCAAATGAACGCTAAAAAATTACCAATGATTGCCGATTTACGTGACGAGTCAGATCACGAAAATCCAACACGCATTGTAATTATTCCGCGCTCAAATCGCATTAAAGCTGAGCCATTAATGGCGCACTTATTTGCAACCACCGATCTTGAAAAAAATTACCGAGTAAACTTAAACATGCTAGGCCTAGATGGCCGCCCGCAAGTTAAAGACTTACGCTGTATTTTAAGTGAGTGGCTAATATTTAGACGCGAAACAGTGCGTCGTCGTTTGCAGTATCGTTTAGATAAAGTATTAGCACGTCTACATATTTTAGAGGGTTTGTTAGCCGCCTTTTTAAATATTGATGAAGTGATTGAAATCATTCGCAGCGAAGATAAACCAAAGCCTGTATTAATGGAGCGCTTTGATTTAACTGATACGCAGGCAGAAGCAATTCTAGAATTAAAACTTCGTCATTTAGCAAAACTTGAAGAGTTTAAAATTCGTGGTGAGCAAGACGAACTGGCTAAAGAGCGTGATAAATTAGCGCAAATTTTGGGCTCAGAACGTCGTATGTCGACACTGCTTAAAAAAGAAATTCAAGAAGCCGCTGAAATGTACGGTGACGATCGTCGCTCACCAGTGATTGAGCGCTCAGAAGCGAAAGCACTTAACGAAAAAGATTTAATTCCGTCAGAGTCAGTTACTGTTGTGCTATCAGACAAAGGCTGGGCACGCGTTGGTAAAGGTCATGACTTAGATGTACAAGGCTTAAATTATCGCTCAGGTGACGGCTTTAGAGCCTCTGCTCGTGGTAAGAGTAATCAACCTGCGGTATTTTTAGATTCAGCGGGGCGGGCGTTTGCAACCGATGCGCACAGTCTACCTTCGGCGCGAAGCCAGGGGGAGCCAATGACAGGTCGTTTTAACTTAACACCAGGCGCTAATTTTGAGCACGTGGTAATGAGTGAAGACGAGCAAGTATTGCTTATGGCGTCAGATGCAGGTTACGGCTTTATTACCGACTTTAAAGACTTAGTTAGTAAAAATAAAAACGGTAAAGCGCTGGTAAGTGTCCCTAAAGGTGGAATATTACTTTCTCCTATTAGAGTGAACGATGTTGCTAGCGATTACTGTATGGCTATTTCTAACGAAGGTCGAATGCTTTTATTCCCGCTGCGAGACTTACCAAAATTAGGTAAGGGTAAAGGTAATAAAATCATCTCTATACCAGGTGCTAAAGTACAAGCCCGTGAAGAGTTTGTAAAAGTGCTTGCTGTTGTACCACTAGGAAGCAGTGTTACGCTTCATGCTGGTAAGCGTAAACTAACACTTAAACCAAGTGATTTAGAGCATTATCATGGTGAGCGAGGACGAAGGGGTAATAAACTACCGCGTGGCTTACAGCGTGTTGACGAAGCCGTTGTTGAGCTAACTCCTCAAGATGATGAACCAATAGACGTTATTAGCGAAGAGTAGCCAATTACTTTTTTGTATAAATAAAAACGGTCTGCATTTGCAGGCCGTTTTTGTTTTAAAATAAAGAGCTTAAATATTTCAGCGTACACTTGTGCGCTATTGACTCGTTTGTGTCACAAAATAACGCTATAATAATTATAATTCATTTTTGGAGAAGCCCATTTGCTAGCTGTTATACGCGTTTTTATTATGCTGCTGTTTATATTATTCAGTTGTATTTTTGGTTTATTACTTTCGATTGTAAGACCATTTCACCCTAATAATGTACATATTATAGCGGGTTGGTTTGGCTCAATGGCTAAAATGGTTGGCGTTAAGCTAGTTCTAACACGTCATAAAGATGCCGTTGATCCAGGTCCTGCAGTTTATGTTGCTAATCATCAAAATAGCTACGACTTATTTACAGTGCCAGCAATGGTGCCAAAAAACTGCGTAAGTTTGGGTAAAAAGAGCTTAAAGTGGATCCCATTTTTTGGTCAGCTTTATTGGTTGTCGGGTAATATATTAATAGACAGATCGAATCGCTCTAAAGCGGCAGGAACTATCTCAAAAGCAGCCGAAAAAATTAAAAATAATGGCTTATCTGTATGGATGTTTCCAGAAGGCACACGAAGCTATGGAAGAGGGTTACTACCATTCAAAACGGGTGCATTTCACACCGCAATGAGCGCAGATGTACCCGTAATTCCGGTATGTATGAATACAACACATAAAACCATTAAGCTAAATCGTTGGGATAATGGTACAATTCACATCGAAATGTTAGCGCCTATACCGCTTGATAAAGAAATTAGCGCGCGTGAGCATGCTAAAAGCGTGCATAGCATTATGGCTGCTAAAATAACTGAATTAGATGCTCAAGTGAGAGAAAAATAATGGAAAACTGGCGTGAAATAAGTGAAGACATCGTAAGTTCACTACTTGAAGATGGGTCAGACCCTGAAATACTTTATGAAGTAGAGCACCACTTTGTGTGTGAAGACTTTCCTAAGTTAGAGCAAGCTGCACTTGCTGCTTTTAAATTGGGTTACGATGTTGAAGAACCAGCAGAGCTTGAGCTTGAAGACGGTAACAAAATTTGGAGCTTTGACATTGTAGTTGAAGCTGAGCTAGACGTAGACGTTATTATGGAAGACGTTGATAAGCTAGCGCAACTAGCCGTTGAGTGCGAAGTTGAGTACGATGGTTGGGGTACTTACTTTCAAGAGTAATTAGCTGACTGTTATAAAAAAGGCGATCATTGCAAAGTGTTCGTCTTTTTAATGCCTGTAAAAGCGTGCTACCAAACATGCGCTTCCCCTCAGGTTTTTTCTAGGGACGATTACTCTTTGTTGCCTAAATGGATGTGGCAAGGGGCGTGAACAGGACGCGGAAGCTTTGCTCGGTTTTTACTTATTTTCACATGGAAGTAAGCCAGTAGCGTAACGCAGGAGTAGTTACCGAGCCCGCTTGGTTACAAACCCCGCGCCGCGATTTAACCGCCCCCTAGATTAAACTAATTTCAATCCGCAAAGGACAACATGCCGAGTTCTGCTAAAGCTTTTAATTAGAACTAAATTGAATCAACCTTCTAGGTGTTTTCAATAATTTATTTAAAACTTATTGGTATGTTTTGTATAAATATTATTAATAAATTATCTATAAAAAATAAAATATCCACCTTCACTGAACTCAAACACCTCTTAAGTTTTTTAAGCTACCCTTCACTAATATAATAATACTTTCATCTTTAAATTCTTATTTCAAATGCATTTCGTTCTGCCATTATTTTGTTTTATTTTGTATAAACAGTCTAAATTAATTGGTTAACCAGTGGTATTCTAGCTAAT
>NZ_PJAV01000163.1:0-27203 GCF_002836695.1 Pseudoalteromonas sp. 78C3 | reverse complement strand
CTAACCTAAAACCAACATTGTTATAGTCTAATTTACAATAACTATCAAGGTTAAAATTCACTCAATTTTTTATTAGATATAATGGCTTAATAGTAAAATTGATACTTTTACTGAGGTGCTTAGTGGGCTTTGTTATGTAAGCTAATAATAAATCAGAAGGTAAATACAATAAAAAATAAAAGGGGTTACCGCTTAGCTAAACCATACAATTTATAGCTTTAATGATATGAATATAAGCGAATTGGTATAAAACAAAAAGCCAGCGATTAAGCTGGCTTATAGGTTTGCTAATTACGTTATTTAGCTAATTATTTACGTAGTGCGTCGATTCGTGCATCAAGCGGCGGGTGCGATGAAAACAATTCAGCCATGCCTTTGCCACTTGCAATACCAAAGGCCATCATTGAGCCTTCTAATTGCGAAGGATGGTTTTGCTTTAATCGCTCAAGGGCTGATCGCATTTTGTCAGCACCAACTAGTTTTGCTGCGCCGCTGTCGGCTGCAAACTCACGTTTACGACTGTAACTTGCAACCACTATGCTTGCTAGCACACCAAATAATACTTGGAATAACATATCGAATAAGAAGTATGTCCAGCTACTGCCGCCCTCTTCTTCATCGCTATTTATAAAGTTATCTACAATGCCTGCCAGTACTTTTGCGGCAAATATTACAAAGGTGTTTACCACGCCTTGTATTAGCGTAAGCGTTACCATGTCGCCGTTAGCAATATGCGATACTTCGTGAGCAAGTACGGCTTCGGCTTGATCTTTGGTCATGTTGTGCATTAAGCCTGTGCTTACTGCCACTAACGAGTTGTTTTTACTTGGACCTGTTGCAAATGCGTTCATTTCTGGGCTGTCGTAAATAGCCACTTCTGGCATTTTAATACCTGCTTTTTGTGCTTGCGCAGATACCGTTTGTACAAGCCAATGTTCGGTTTCGTTTCGAGGCTGCGTAATTACATGCGCGCCTGTTGATTTTTTAGCGATCCATTTCGACATAAATAACGAAATAAACGATCCACCAAAACCAAATACGGTGGCTATAAGTAAAATTCCGCCAAGGCTACGATGACTTAAGCCCAGCGCGCTCATGATTATTGAAAGCACTACACCTAATACCAACATAACCGCTAGGTTAGTTAATAAAAACAAAAATACACGTTTCATATTGTCCTCACAAAAATAGGTTTGATCACCGAACATAAAATTAAATTAGGTTAAAGCAATCACTGCGCTATGACACACTATGTCATAACGTTAGCGCTATTTTGTGACAAACTATGTCATAACACAAGTGTTATTTATGTGTTTATTGATAATTTTTTTAGGAAGAGTTTTACAGCAAATTTAAAACTGAAGTTTCTTTATAAATCAGCTTATTACAAGCTATGATTTAGCTCTACCATATCAATTGGAAAACCACGCTCGTGTGCCAATATGCGTGCAACTTCGCCAATTTTTTCGCCGCTATTATGTTTAAGGTACGACCATTGGTGGGTACTGCGGTGATGATTTACATCAGGATCGCTGCTTATTATTCCCAACTTTATAAACTCACCCACTATTTGATCTGCCGCTATTAACGTTGACGATGCTTTAACATTTTCGGCCCGCGCATAATTAATATGCGAATATAAACTGACATCGGCTACGCGCAAAGTGTCGTCATCACCTGGGATTTGTTGCCCGCCAAACAAGGCATTATTTTGTGTATTAGCAGTTTTAAACGCAGGTACAAACTCGGCTACATAATCAATTGCTGTTTGGGTGCGTGTTTGCAATGCGGTTTTGTCCCACCCATCTTTAATATAGTGCAGGTATTTATCGGGGAGTTTAGGTTGAGCACTCATTGGTGTTGCATCAGCTAAGCCATCATTAAATAGCGTAATGTCGTTGGTCATGCCGTGTATTTGAAAATAACCATTTGGATAAGGCGTTAACTGCGCCATGCCCTCTGGCGTACCACGGTTTCCATAAATAATTATTTCGGGTATTTGCCCACCAGCACCTTGCCAATGAGTAATGTAAGAGGCTTTAAATTCAACCATGCGTTTTACATCTACCCCAACCAGGTCGTCAATAATACCGGTTTGAAAACCACACGCATTAATTAGGTAATCTACCTCAATCGTTTGTGTATCGACTTGTGTATTGGTTGAAGTATCAGGTTGTTCATTAAGGCTTGGCTCTGAATGGTATTCAATGCGCCATTTAAGTGTTTGCTTATCATTATTGGTATTTATAACTGGCGATACGTTTTTAACACTGGTGCTTGTTAAAACATGAGCGTGTTTATACTGTGCAAGGGCGAGTTGTGCACTGGCCGATAAACGAAATATATTCCAACCATATTCTTGTGCAACAATAAGCGGAAACTTTAGCTTATTTAAATCTAAATGCTTAGCCACGGGTATCATCCACTCATCTAACGACTTGGGCTTTGCTACTTGTTTTTGCTTAGCAAGCTTTAGCATTTGCTCATAACTATATAACTGATAATAATGCTCTGGCTCGCCTAATATTTTGTTAGCGCTATCTTGCTCAACAAGCTCGCTGTAAGCTTTTACTAATTTATTTAAACGCGGAAATAAATCCTCGGGTGAGTCGTCATCGCGCTTAGGCACTGCAAATACTGTAGGGCGAACATCGATGGTGTGAGGATAAAGGCGCGCAATATCTATACATTGCTTGAGTAAATCTATGCAGTCTTCATCGGATATTTCACGGTATAAGTTGCCACCTGCATGCAAATGGCACATTGGAGGGCCATCAATTAACGACTTTTTCTTTTCAAGTACATAAGTTTCTAACCCTAACGCAGCAAGCCTAATGGCTATTGTGGCGCCAGCTGTGCCTCCACCTATTATACCTACGCGTTTTTTAGGTAAGCCATAGTTTAGTGCTTTTGGCTCAGCGCTTACGTGCGCATCTGGGGCGTAGCTTTCAATAAATGGGTGCGTCATATAGTCGTTATGTCCTTAGTAACATTGTCTTTAAGCAAGCTATGTATTTATAAACGTTTATATGTGTACTAAGGCTGACTATTTCAAGATTTACCTAAAAAAGTAACTTTTTTAAAACCACTTAAGTGTTTATAGATAACGCACTAAGCAAGCTTTTGTATATTTGTAACTTAGGAGTTTGCTCGCTGTATGGGCTTATAGCAAGTATTGGAAACGGTAAACGTGCTTTAAGTGAATCAAGGTTTGCTTGGTACTCGTCCATGTTTTTATCTACTTGGTTTGCAATCCAGCCAACGCAGTTTATACCCATACTTTGCATATGCGCAGCGGTTAATAACGCATGATTTAAGCAACCTAGCTTCATACCAACAACGAGTATTACCGGCAGTTGCTCTGCTTTAACCCAGTCGTATAAATACTCCGTATTGTTAATAGGTAACGCCCATCCACCAGCGCCTTCGGTAAGTATATAATTAGCACCCTGTTGTTTTACATCATTATAAGCATCACTTAGTTTATCAATAGTAATACTAACCCCAACTTGCTCAGCGGCTATGTGCGGCGCAATAGGTGGCGCAAACGCAAACGGATTTACTACGTCGTATTTAGCGCTCACTGTTGCGCTTTCCATTAGTATTAGAGCATCAGCATTTACTAGTTGATCGAATGCCATTTCGCAGCCAGCAGCAAGGGGTTTAAAGCCAATGGCTTGTTTTTTGTGTTGGGCAAGTAACTTTAATAGCAAACTGGTAACGTGGGTTTTTCCGGCATCGGTGTCGGTGCCTGTTATAAAAAATTCTTTCATTACTTTGCCTTATGATCTGAATTTAAGTTTGGTTTAAGTTTTAACTTAGCATTAATCGCTTTTTTGTAATGATAACAGCACCACATGATAAGACACATATGCTTTGTTATTTATAAGCGGATACGCACTGCATACTTTTTGTAGCGCCGATTTAGTAAGTAACCCTTGGCGCGTATTAGTATGATTTTGCGTAGTTGCACCTATAGCTTTAATTGAGGTAATAGCTTTTAAAGGTGTTGTGTATTCATCGGTGTAAATACGTTTTTGAGCGCTGTTAATAGTAAACCCTGCTTTTTGGACTGATTGGTTTATATACTGTTCACTATTAAAAGTATTTATGTGGCTGTTAGAATCAAGCGCTGCAAAGGCTGTTTTTATTTCGTTAAGTGAGCCCTCTACCACAGTGCTTATGTACGCCCGCCCGCCTGGTTTTAATATGTTGTAAAGTGATTGTATTAAAGCCGAAAAATTAGCAGACCACTGCACTGCAAAGTTACTGTAAATAACATCAACACTGTTTGCTTGTAGCGGCAAGTTATCCATATCGGCGCATATTTTTGATGTAGTTAAATCACTACTTTGTAGCATGTTTAAGCTCAAATCCATGGCAATAACGCTTGCAAACATACTTTGTAAGGTATGCGTATTAACAAGTGGCCCTGCGCCTAAATCAAGACATATCTTATTTTTATTAAAGCCTGGTTTTATAAGTTTAAATAAATCGGTCGCTGCGTGTTTTTGTACATTTGCATGGGTGTTATAACGCGCTGCCGCCTTTGAAAATTTACTTTGGGTGGACTTTTTAAGCTCCTTGTTTAGCTCCTCGCTTAAATCCTTGTTTAACTCTCTATTTGAATCGCTACCCACTAGGCACGGTTTTACAAGTTGTGTTTGCACTAGGTCTGTTTTTAATACTGGCTGAGCAGTCATGCTATTGCACCTACTAAATGCTTAACTAAGTGCGTTATGTCTTGCTCGGTATGTGCGGCTGTTAAAGTAATGCGCAAACGTGAGGTGTTATGTGCAACTGTGGGCGGTCTAATTGCAGTGAGCCAAATACCCTCTTGTTTAAGTTTATCTGCCGCTTGCAACGTTTGCTCAGCGCAGCCTAATACAATGGGCTGTATGGCTGTGTTTGACTCCATTACAGCAATATTATGGCTTTTAGCGAGTTGCTTAAATAACGCAATATTGGCATTTAGCTTATCGCGTTTATCATCAGCTTTTTTTATGCTTTTAATACGTGCAAGTGTGTGACTTGCCATAAGCGGCGACATAGCGGTTGAATACGTGTAATCGCGATTAAATTGCAGCATATAATCAATAAACTGTTTACTGCCTAATACACAGGCGCCACTACTAGCCACTGTTTTACCAAAGGTAATGACTAATATATCTGGCAGCGTTTGAGTAATAAACGCTTCGCAACTGCCCAAACCGGTTTTGCCTAATGCACCAAAGCCGTGTGCGTCGTCAATCATTAGCCATGCGTTATGCTGTTTTACAAGCGCGAGTAATTCTTTAAGAGGCGCGGTATCGCCATCCATCGAAAACACGCCTTCGCTTATAATTAGCTTGTTTTGCGCTTTTGATTTTTCGAGCCGTGAACGTAAATGGTTCATGTCGTTGTGATTAAAACGCACTAAAGCCGCGTTAGAATGCAGAGCACCGTCAATCAAACTTGCATGATTTAACTTATCTTGAAAAATAGCGCTGTTTTGCGCAGCGGCTTTATCTTGAAACAACGCTTTAATTACGCTGCTATTAGCGCTAAACCCTGAGTTAAACAGCATCCCTGCGCCATAACCAAATTGCTCACATAAGTAGTGTTCGAGCGATTTTTGCTGCGCCTGATAACCCGTAACCAATGCTGAGCTGTGACTGCCTAATGCGTGGGAGTCATTAAGATTAACAGCCACATCTCCAAAACCTAAGTAATCGTTACTGGCAAAATTAAGATAGGTTTTGTTATTAACTGTTATGGTGCGCGCTGTTGCATGTTGCACTACGTGGCGATTACGAAGTAACGCATCTTGCTGGCGAGCCTGCAGATGCGTATTTATAAAATCAAAAGGCATTGATACAAGCCTACGCTTCGTAAAACAATTCAGAGGTTGCTTTGTCGGCTACTTGCGATGAAAGCGAGGCTTCTACTGCTTCGTCTGAATAGTCGTGACGCTTTTCTGGGTTCATGCCTAATTTTTTAATTAGGTTCATATCGGCATCAGCGTCTGGGTTTTCGGTGGTAAGAAGTTTGTCGCCATAAAATATTGAGTTAGCGCCTGCAAAAAAGCACATTGACTGCATTTGCTCGTTCATGGCGTTACGCCCTGCCGATAAACGTACATAACTGTGTGGCATCATAATACGCGCTGTTGCAATGGTACGTACAAATTCAAAGTGATCTAAATCTTCTGCGTTTTCAAGCGGTGTGCCTTTAACTTTAACGAGCATATTAATAGGCACGCTTTCTGGCTGTTGTGGCAAATTAGCTAGCTGCATCAGTAACCCATAACGGTCGCTTGCTTGCTCGCCCATACCGACTATTCCGCCTGAGCATACTTTCATACCAGCATCGCGTACGTGGTCAATGGTATTTAATCTGTCTTGAAAAGTACGGGTTGATATAATTTGCTCGTAATACTCAGGTGACGTATCAAGGTTGTGATTGTAGTAATCAAGCCCAGCGTCTCGAAGTTCATGAGCTTTTTCGTTTGTGAGTTTACCCAGCGTCATACAGGTTTCTAACCCTAGCTCTTTTACTTCTTTAACCATTTGCGAAATGTATGGCATGTCTCTGTCTTTTGGATCTGACCATGCAGCCCCCATACAAAAACGCGTCGCACCTTTTTGTTTTGCAAGGCGCGCTTGCTCTACTACTTTTTCTACTTCTATTAAGCGCTCACGTTCTAAATCGGTTCGATAATGGCCAGACTGCGGGCAGTACTTACAGTCTTCTGGGCAAGCGCCTGTTTTAATTGATAACAACGTAGAAATTTGCACTTCATTTGGGTTGAAGTTAGCACGGTGAACCGATGCTGCTTTAAAAAGTAAATCGTTAAATGGCATTTCAAATAATGCTTTAACCTCAGCGTGGGTCCAATCGTGACGAACAGGTGCAAGTTCCATAATACTCTCTTATTTTTTCTCAGTGGTGATATTGGCTTAGTCTACGAGTTGAAGTAACATTGTCAACGAAGCCCACCAAGATAAAGTTTACATATGATTAAAAAGAATACGATTGACCTTGATTTTGATCGTGAGCACATTTGGCACCCATATACATCTATGACTAAGCCAATTCCGGTATATCCCGTTACACATGCAAATCACAACATTATTCACCTTGAAACTGGCGAGCAATTAATCGATGGCATGGCCTCATGGTGGAGCGCAATACATGGCTATAACCACCCTGTTATAAATAACGCCATGATTGAGCAAATCAACTGTATGAGCCACATTATGTTTGGCGGTATTACGCATAACAGCGCGGTTGAGCTGTGCAAAAAAATAGTAAATATAACGCCGCCTAGTTTAACTAAAGTGTTTTTAGCCGACAGCGGATCGGTAAGTGTTGAAGTAGCGATTAAAATGGCGCTGCAGTATTGGTTAAGTCAAAGCATTACAACTAAACAAAAATTAATGACGCCTTACAAGGGATACCATGGCGACACCTTTGCAGCCATGAGCGTATGCGACCCCGTTAACTCAATGCATAGTTTGTATAGCGGCTTTTTACCTGAACACGTATTTGTGCCTGCACCGGTTAGTCAATTTGGGAGCGAGTTTAACCAGACTGAAGCCCAAGAGCTTGAAGCGTACTTTAAAGCAAACCATAACCAAGTAGCCGCCTTTATCATTGAGCCTATTGTACAAAACGCAGGTGGTATGAACTTTTATCACCCCGAATATTTAGCTTGCGTGCGTAAGTTATGTACGCAATATAACGTACTACTAATTTGCGACGAAATTGCCACAGGCTTTGGCCGTACAGGTAAATTATTTGCTGTAGAGCACGCCAAAATAGAGCCCGATATAATGTGTATTGGTAAAGCATTAACTGGCGGCTCAATGACGCTATCGGCCACTATCACTAGCGATAAAATAGCCATTGGCATCAGCGAAGGTGAAGCAGGCGTTTTAATGCACGGCCCTACTTTTATGGGTAACCCGCTTGCTTGTGCTGCGGCCTGCGCAAGTATTGATTTATTACTTGAGCAAAACTGGCAACATCGAATAAAGCAAATAAACACCCAGCTACAACAACTTAATAAATGCAGTGAACTAGATGCGGTTGCCAATGTGCGTACCTTAGGTGCAATAGGCGTTGTTGAACTAAACGAGGCTGCTGGCAATGTTGATGTTGCTAAAATTCAGGCTTATTTTGTAAAGCAAGGCGTATGGATACGTCCATTCGGTAAACTAATTTACCTTATGCCACCGTATATAAGTGACGATGCAAGTATAAAAACACTGTGTGATGCCATTTATAATGCCATTAAAGGCAAGCATTACGCTTAATAGCCGGTCTCAATAAAGGTTATAGCGATATTTGCTGTAACCTACCGCTACATTTAGTGTTCTTATCTATTAAGCGAGTTTGTAGTTATTGATCTCGTTAACTATTAGCTATATGATAATGTCTATCATTTACAATTACCTTTTTGGACTTCTTTGCTATGAATTTATTATTTAAACCAGCCAAAACTTTAGGTGCAAGCCTTTTACTAGCCTCGGCGTTTATGGCTCAACCAGTATTAGCTAACGGCCCTATTGGCGAGCATGTTAATCATCTTCAAGCTAACCTTAAAAGTTACGCAGAAGAAGTAGAATGGATGGTAGGCAAAGTTGATACCATGGTAAGCGACTACGACACTAAAGGCGCAAAAGCTGTAAAAACTGATGATTTAATTGAATACTGGGAATCAGTTAAGTTTCACAGCGCAATAGAAACTAACTTCGTACCGGTATACGCTTCTATTTGGCAGGGTCTTTATGGCGTAAAAATGGCCATTGATAATAAACAGCCTGCTGAGGAAGTTCGTAAACAACAAGAAGCGATGAACATAGCCTTGTGGCAAGGTCTTGGGGCTGTTAAGCTTGCTGCAAAATTCCAGCAAAAAGGCTTGTTAGACACTGTAAAAGCAACCGCTACAAAAGAAATGACACAAAGTGCCACAATTGATGAAATTAAGCACAAATTAGACCGTGTAGTAGCTAAATTTGCTGAGCGTTTACAAGACGAAGCAACTGAAATTGTTCACGATACTTATCTACACCTGTTTGAAGGCGTTGAAGGTACACTTATTGAGCAAGACGCTAACCTAGTTGAAGTGCTGGAAAAAGACTTTAACGTAACACTGCCACTAGCAATTAAAAACAGCAAAAGCGTAGATGAAGTACGCGATGTGATCAGTGATATGCAAACAAAATTAGACCGCGCTAAGGTTTTAATAGAAAAAGCCGAAAAAGCCCGTAAGGATGTATTTTAAGTGAAGCGTAGGACCTTTATTCAAGGCCTAGCTGCGTTAGGGGTGGTTGGCTCATTGCCACTGCCTCTTTCTCGTGCGCTAGCCGCTGATATAGCAAACCCAGTTTCTGTTGATGATTTACCAAAGCTTAAAGGCGAGTTAACCCTTTATTTAGGCCGAGGCGAAGGTGGTTTGTATGAAAACGTATTGCAAGCAATCCAGAAAAAAAATCCAGACTTTAAACTCGGTATACGCCGAGGTCCTACTGCTGCTTTAGCAAATACGATTGTTGCAGAAGCTAAAGCCGGCGTTCGCCGCGCTGATTTATTTTGGGCGGTTGATTCAGGCGCGATTGGTTTAGTAACCGATGCAGGCCTTGCACAACCTATCCCAGGTGATTTATCTGCTCAGTTACAACCACAGTTTAGATATAAAGAGTGGGCACCAGTAACTGGCCGTATTCGTACATTGCCATATAACACGTCGCGTTTGACCAAAGATCAAATTCCAACAAGTATTATGGAAATTGCCGACAGCGATTTAAGTATTGGCTGGGCGCCCGCCTACGCTTCTTTTCAATCGTTTGTAACCGCAATGCGAATTTTAGAAGGCGACGACAAAACTGCTAAGTGGCTTAAAAAGATTAAAAAACGTGCTAAAACATACGCTGGTGAATTAGGTGTTGTTATGGGCGTTGAACGCGGTGAAGTTGATATTGGTTTTGCTAATCATTATTACACATTGCGTTTAAAATCAGGCAAGCCTGATGCCAAGCTTGATTTAGCATTTACACAAAATGATGCGGGCTGTTTAGTTAATGCATCGGGTGTATTAGCCCTTAACGACGATCCGCTTGCTACTAACTTTATGCGTTACTTACTTAGTAAAAAAGTACAAGGTTACTTAGCTAGTGAAGCGTACGAAATTCCGTTAGTAAATGGTATTACCCAACCTGAGGGTCTACCATCACTTGCTAATATTTCTCCACCTAAAGTAGATTTAACACAGCTTGCTGATTTACGCCCTACTATAGATTTGATGCGTAGCAGCGGCGTATTGTAATGAGAATACCTGCCTCTTATCCAATGGCGCTGCTTGCAGCGCTTGTTGCGCTTACCCCTGTTTATGTATTAATAGTGCTTGCAAGCGATGCAAGCTCAGTGTTTGACACCCACAATCTTCAAATTTTAGGTAACACGTTATCGTTAATGGGTTTAACGGTACTCGGATCTATTTTAATTGGTGTGCCACTGGCGTTTATTAGCGCGTATGTGCATTTGCCATTTAAAAAACTCTGGCTGGTTATATTTGCGGCGCCGCTGGCAATCCCCAGTTATATTGGCGCGTTTACACTTTATGCTGCTTTTGGCCCCGGTGGCGAAATAAACACCTTAACAGGAATAGAAACACCATCAATGTATGGCCTAACAGGCGCTGCAATTGTGATGACGCTTTATACTTTCCCGTTTGTAATGATGACAACTCGCTCATCCCTACTAAGCCTTGATGCAAGCATGGTTAATGCTGCACGAACGCTGGGTATGTCGATGACGCAAAGTATATTTAAAGTTATATTACCGCGCGTAGTTAACGGTATTGCAGCAGGCTCTTTGTTAGTCGCCCTTTATACATTATCAGACTTTGGCACGCCCGCAATGATGCGCTTAGATACGTTTACCCGCGTAATTTACGTTGAATACAACGCTTTTGCGTTAGGGCGCGCAGCCATGCTTTCGCTTCAACTGATGGTTATTGTTGGCTTTTTACTTTTAGTTGAATCACAAATAAAAACAGCCCCTGAGCGCCAAGGTCGCCCGTTAATTTTATTCCCAAGCAAACTACAGTTAAGTGCGATGTTTGTTACGTTTGCACCTGTTTTACTACTCGCTATTGGCTTGCCTTTGGCTATATTTTCACTTTGGTTAGCTCGCGATGGTTTTAGCTCATTTGATTTTAATATTGCATGGAACTCTACGTATGCATCGGGTATTGCGGCAATTGTAGCTGTTATCGTTGCGATCCCCGTTGCACATGCCGCACTGAGTGGAAAAGCGGGTCGTATAATGGAACGTGTTACTTACTTTGGTTTTGGTATTCCGGGTATAGTAATGGGCACAGCGCTTGTTTACGGTGGTTTGCAGTTACCGTTTTTATATCAAACACTGGGATTGCTTATTATTGCTTATATGCTGCGATTTTTACCACTTGCTGTGGGCTCTGTTAGAACAAGCACCGAACACTTAGACCCAAGTTTAGTAAAGTCTGCGCGCGTATTAGGGGCAAGCCCACGTGAAGTATTTACTCGTATAACACTGCCTTTAACAATGCGCGGTATTATTGCCGGTGCAGCACTAGTGTTTTTAGAGTCAATGCGCGAACTAGAAGCCACGCTATTACTTGGCCCAACAGGGTTTGAAACCCTCTCTACCTATTTATGGCGTGTATACGAAGCGGGCTATTTTGGTCGCGCTGCTATTCCTGGATTATTGTTAGTAGTGATATCTGCCTGCGGGTTAGCTATTATGATGTCTGGCGAAAAACGCAACCAGTTTGAACATTAAGGATTTAAGAAACAATGCTATCTGTAAGTCAGTTGTCTATAGATTATGGCAGTAACCGCGTAGTAAGCGATTTAAACTTATCGCTGGGTGAAAACGAAATCCTTATGCTTGTAGGGCCAACAGGTTGCGGTAAAAGTACAATTTTACAAGCCCTTGCTGGCCTTATACCTATTAGCGAAGGCGAAATAAACACGGGTAAATGGCGCGCTACACCCAAATTAACAATACCTCCTGAAAAACGCAGTGTAGGTATGGTATTTCAAGATTTTGCGTTATTTCCGCACTTAACCGTACAGCAAAACATTTGCTTTAGATTAAAAGATACAGCCCCTGCTGAGTATTGGATAAACCTACTTGGACTGAGCGATTTTAGAGATAAAAAACCAGCTACGCTTTCTGGCGGACAAAAGCAACGTGTTGCACTTGCGCGCACCCTTGCCCACCAACCTGATTTTGTATTGCTTGATGAGCCGCTTTCAAACTTAGATGCCGCCCTTAAAGACATGCTTCGTTGGGATATTAGAAACGCACTTAAAGCAGCTGGCGTACCGGCGATTTGGGTAACACACGACCAAGAAGAAGCACTCTCAGTTGGCGATCGTGTTGGTGTACTTAAAGGCGGCAAAATTCAGCAAATCGATACACCCGAGCGCTGCTTTAGTACCCCAAATAATCGCTTTGTGGCACGCTTTTTAGGTGAAGCCAGCTTTATTAGCGGCCAATTTAGCCAAGGACAAGCCACTACCTCAATTGGTAATGCTCCCGCTCATGGCGTTGACTGTGAAAGTGGCGACGTTGATGTACTACTTCGACCAGATGATGTGTTACTTGTACAAAGCAGTGTTGGCAATAACGGCGAAGTAATTTGGGTACGTTTTGAAGGTGGCAGCCGCTTGTGCGCTGTAAAACTTGCATGCTCTACTGTTGTAACTAGCCGAGTAAGCCATGAAGTTGTGGTAAACCCTGGCGACGAAGTGCATGTATCACTAAGTACCTCGCACCCATTAGCGGTTTATAAACAAAAAGCTTAACTACTTTTTTACTTACATAAACCAAAAAGCCCATATATATGGGCTTTTTAATAGGTATTACTATGTATGTTACTAACTAAACTCGAAGCACTACCACTCAAACATGTAGGCCATTTTGCTTATTGTTTTAAGCGGGACATTATGCGAGTTACGTTTAGCATATAAGTGCTGCATTGATTTGTCTTTCACTTCACCCACTATTACTTCTTTTACTTGATAACCTAAAGCAACAGCAGCTTGAGTGTAAGCTATAAATTCCCACTTTTTAATATTGGTGTTATCTACAATCACCAATGGCATACCTTGAGCAAGTGCATTTATAAAGCGCGCTAAATTTAAATTATGAAATTGCGACAATTTAAATTTATCGAAATGATATTCGCCCTGCTCATTAATAAAGTAATCATCAGTTGAGCAGATTAGGTATTGGCTTTCGTCAACTCCACCTAATTCGTCAGCAAGGCTTTGCGCGTAGTAAGACTTACCGCTTCCTGGTAGTCCTCGTAAAATAAAAACTTGTTTCATAGCATCGATTTTTTAAGTGTGAATAAATATTAATTTGATTTGTTTGTTAATAATGCCACAAAATCATTAAATTTAAGAGCAACAAATCATAATAGTAGTAATTAAACTCTAAAAACTGTTTAAAAATAAACCGCATGCATAAAAACTTTTAAAGAGTTGCCCACAATAGTTTTTTTATTCAACTTTACTAGGTAAGATACAGGGTTCAAGTGCAGCGCCGTTTATGTGCAATTTATGCCCGAGTGCTGCGCACAGTTAAAATAAAATAGTTAGGCAACTTATATCATTGGAGTGAAGATGAGCCATTTAGCGATTTCAGAGCTATTAAAAGGCAATGTTGCGGTAGACAGCCAAGTAACAATTAAGGGCTGGATCCGTACTCGCCGCGATTCAAAAGCAGGAATTTCATTTTTAGCCGTTCATGACGGTTCGTGTTTTGATCCTATTCAAGCGGTAGTTCCTAATTCACTGAATAATTATGATGAAGTTACTAGCTTAACAGCCGGTTGTTCTGTGTCGGTTACTGGTGTTTTAGTACAATCTGCTGGTCAAGGTCAATCATTTGAAATTCAAGCTAATACAGTGACTGTATTAGGTTGGGTAGAAAACCCAGATTCATACCCAATGTCGGCAAAGCGCCACAGCATTGAGTACTTACGTGAGCACGCTCACCTTCGCCCTCGTACAAATATGATTGGCGCGGTAACTCGTGTACGTAACTGTTTAGCACAAGCTATTCACCGTTTTTACCACGAGCAAGGCTTTTACTGGATCAGCACGCCAATTATTACGGCAAGTGACTGTGAAGGTGCTGGCGAAATGTTCCGTGTGTCTACGCTTGATATGCAAAACTTACCGCTTACAGACAAAGGCGAAGTTGATTACAGCGAAGATTTCTTCGGTAAAGAAGCATTCCTTACTGTATCTGGCCAGTTAAATGGCGAAACTTACGCGTCTGCAATGTCAAAAATTTACACGTTTGGCCCAACATTCCGTGCAGAGAATTCAAATACATCTCGTCACCTTGCAGAATTTTGGATGGTAGAGCCTGAAGTTGCGTTTGCTGATTTAGAAGACATCGCAAAACTTGCTGAAAATATGCTTAAGTATGTGTTTAAAGCCGTACTTGAAGAACGCCGTGATGACATGGAATTTTTTGCACAACGTGTAGAAAAAACTGCAATTACGCGTTTGGAAGAATTTGTAGAAAAAGACTTCGCGCAGGTAAATTACACTGAAGCAGTAGAGATCCTTAAAAACTGTGGTAAAAAGTTTGAGTACGCTGTTGAATGGGGTGTAGATTTACAGTCTGAGCACGAGCGATACTTAGCTGAAGAGCACTTTAAAGCACCGGTAGTTATTAAAAACTACCCACGTGACATTAAAGCATTCTACATGCGCCAAAACGAAGACGGTAAGACCGTTGCCGCAATGGACATTGTAGCACCAGGTATTGGTGAGATCATTGGTGGTTCACAACGTGAAGAACGCCTTGATGTACTTGATGCACGCTTAGAAGAAATGGGCTTAAACAAAGAAGATTACAGCTGGTACCGCGATCTACGTAAATACGGTAGCGTGCCGCACTCAGGCTTTGGTTTGGGCTTTGAACGCTTAGTTGCTTATGTAACAGGTATGGGCAACGTACGTGACGTTATTGCCTTCCCTCGTACTAAAGGCAGCGCAACTTACTAATACTAAGTTAGCCGTTTATAAATACTAAAAACCAGCCAATTGGCTGGTTTTTTTGTGTCTTTAATTTACCGAATAAAAAAGCCGCAGCACTCAAAGAGCACCACGGCTTTCAACCAGAATAAATTTTGCTTAATTAAGCGCTATAAAGCACTCTCTAACTGTGGCAGTACTTCAAATAAGTCAGCCACTAAACCGTAATCTGCGACTTGAAAAATAGGTGCATCGGGGTCTTTATTAATCGCGACAATTACTTTTGAGTCTTTCATACCGGCTAAATGCTGAATAGCACCGCTAATACCTACTGCAATATATAAATTAGGCGCTACAATTTTACCTGTTTGCCCTACTTGCATGTCGTTAGGTACAAAGCCTGCATCAACCGCTGCGCGCGACGCACCAATCGCTGCACCGAGTTTATCGGCAATACCATTAAGTAGTGCAAAGTTTTCACCGTTTTGCATACCGCGACCACCCGATATAACCACAGTGGCAGCTGTAAGTTCAGGTCGTTCAGACTCTGTTTGTTCAACACTTACAAAGCTACTTAATTGCGAATCAGACACTGTATCAATGCTTGTTATAGCCGCTGCTGATTGCTCGCCTTGTAAATCAAAGCTACTAGCACGTACGGTAATTACTTTTTTACTGTCGAGTGATTTAACTGTTGCGATTGCATTACCTGCATAAATTGGGCGTTTAAATGTATCGGCGTCCACTACTGCGATAATTTCAGAAATTTGCGCAACATCTAATAACGCAGCAACACGTGGCATAAAATTTTTGCCTGTTGTAGTAGCACTTGCAACAATGTGGCTGTAGGTGTCGCTAAGAGATAAAACTAAATCGCTCATGCTCTCAGCTAACTGATGTTCATAAACGCTATTATCGGCAACTAAAACATTAGCTACGCCATCAATGCTGGCCACTTGTGAGCTCATTGCGCTTAGGCTGTTACCTGCAATAAGTACATCAACAGGAAAACCCATTTTTACTGCGGCGTTAATAGTTTTTGAGGTTTCTGGTTTTAAGGCACCGTTATCGTGCTCTGCAATTACGAGTGTTTTCATTTAAATCACCTTTGCCTCTGTTTTTAATTTTTCTACAAGCTGTGCAACGTCTTCAACAATAATTCCTGCGGTACGTTTAGCTGGCTCTTCTACACTTATTAATTGAATACGCGGTGTTAAATCAACACCAAGCGAATCAGCTGCTATTACTTCAAGCGGCTTACGTTTGGCTTTCATAATATTTGGCAGTGATGCGTAACGAGGCTCGTTTAAGCGTAAATCAGTTGTAACAACCGCTGGTAAGTTAAGTGCTACCGTTTGCAGGCCCCCATCAACTTCGCGGGTCACGTTTACTTTGCCATTTTCAATAACAACTTTTGATGCAAATGTACCCTGCCCACGATTAGTAAGCGCAGCAAGCATTTGACCTGTTTGATTATTATCTGAATCGATTGACTGTTTACCTAAAATTATAAGTTCAGGAGATTCTTGCTCTACAATTTTAGCGAGTAGCTTTGCAATATGGAGTGACTCGAGCTTTTCATCGGTTTCGATGTGAATGGCTTTGTCGGCACCCAGTGCTAATGCTGTGCGCAATTGCTCTTGCGATGCTTTAGGACCAATAGTAACAGCAACAACTTCATTGGCTGTACCGGCTTCTTTAAGGCGGATTGCTTCTTCTATAGCAATTTCACAAAACGGGTTCATTGCCATTTTTACGTTGGTTAAATCCACGTCGCTGTTATCACTTTTAACGCGTGCTTTTACGTTGTAATCAATCACTCTTTTTATTGGTACGAGAACTTTCATAGGAACTCCATAATTATTTAAACCTACAAGGTAACGTGCACGTCAACTTATTTATTTTATGAAATTAGACTACTTCCTGTTGACGTAAACGTCAACCTAAAATAACCTTTAACTATTCACAGTCTGTAACGTTTAATTTGCAAGGTTAAAAATAGGCTGTACACCTTATTTAAATGCGTAATAAACATTCGAATAAGTCCGTCATATATAAAGAGGTTATTATGGTCGAACGTGAAACCATGGAATTTGATGTAGTAATTGTTGGCGCTGGCCCTGCGGGGCTTTCAAGTGCAATTAAACTCGCGCAATTAGCACAAGAAAAACAACAAGAGTGCATGATTTGCGTCGTTGAAAAAGGTTCTGAAGTGGGTGCACATGTACTCTCAGGCGCTGTTTTTGAAACCAAAGCTTTGGATGAACTGCTACCAAATTGGCAGGAGCTTGGCGCACCGGTTACAACCAAAGTAACTAACGATGAAATTTATTGGTTTAATAACGAGCAAAAATCGACATCAATCCCCCACTTTGCTACGCCAAAAACATTTCATAATGACGGTAACTACATTGTATCTATGGGTAATGTATGTCGATGGCTTGCTGAGCAAGCTGAAAGCTTAGGCGTAGAGATTTTTCCAGGATTTAGCGCACACTCTTTAATAATTGAAGATAAAGCAGTAAAAGGCATTATTACTGGTGATATGGGTGTCGACAAAGACGGTAATGAAAAAGACGGTTACATGCCTGGCATGGAGCTTCGTGCAAAATACACTATATTTGCAGAAGGCTGCCGAGGTCATTTAGGTAAGCAGCTAATTAATGAGTTTGCACTTGATGCAGATTCATCGCCGCAGCATTACGGTTTAGGCTTTAAAGAAATTTGGCAAATTGATGAAAGTAAGCATGAGCTCGGCAAAGTTGTTCATGGTACAGGTTGGCCACTTAGCGGCGATACTAATGGTGGTGCATTTATGTATCACAGTGAAAACAACCAAGTCGTTGTAGGTTTAATTGTTGACTTAAATTACTCAAACCCACATTTAAGCCCGTTCGATGAGTTTCAGCGAATGAAGCACCATCCAGTATTTAAAAACGTACTTGAAGGCGCAGAACGCATTGCTTACGGTGCGCGTGCTATTGCTAAGGGCGGTTTACATTCATTACCAAAAATGCATTTTGCTGGTGGCTTAATTATAGGGTGCGATGCAGGCACACTTAATTTTGCAAAAATTAAAGGTAATCACACCGCAATGAAATCGGGAATGATTGCCGCTGAGGTTATTTTTGAAGCATTGCAAAATGAGTTGGCAAATACCGATTTAACTCATTATCAAACTGCGTTTGAGAAATCGTGGGCATATAAAGAGTTATATCAATCTCGTAACTTTGGCCCTGCAATGCACAAACTCGGTAAGTTTATAGGGGGTGCGTATAACACGCTTGATCAAAACATTTTTAATGGTGGTTTACCCTTTACGTTTAAAGATAATACGCCCGATCATTCAACCCTTGTTGATGCTAACGCCGCTGACAAAATAGCGTACCCAAAACCAGATGGACACCTTAGCTTTGATAAACTCTCAAGTGTGTTTTTATCAAATACTAACCACGAAGAATCACAGCCTTGTCATTTAAAACTCAAAGATGCGTCAATTCCTATTAACGTAAATCTAGTTAAATTTGATGAACCCGCACAGCGTTATTGCCCAGCAGGCGTTTACGAAGTACAAGAAATAGCAGGCAATAAAGAGTTTGTTATTAACGCTCAAAACTGTGTGCATTGTAAAACCTGCGATATTAAAGACCCAAGCCAAAACATTACCTGGGTAACTCCAGAAGGTGCTGGTGGGCCAAACTACCCTAATATGTAACTAAATTATGCGTTATATACACATATAATCACTTTTTTTACATATAAATTATAAACATATCCTAAATTGCAGGGGCTTCGGCCCCTTTTTTACGTTATGCTAATAGTAGTTTTAATAATAAGAGTGTTATCTATGCCGTCGTCAAAAGTTGTTTTTCGTTTTTTAGCAGAGCCTACCGATGTTAATTTTGGTGGTAAAGTTCATGGTGGGGCCGTCATGAAATGGATTGACCAAGCAGGCTATGCATGTGCTGCGGGTTGGAGTGGTCACTACTGCGTAACGGTTTCGGTTGCGGGTGTTAAATTTAGACGCCCAATTTTAGTGGGTCAAATAGTCGAAGTAGAAGCTAAAATTGCCCATACGGGTAGAAGTAGCATGCAAATATTTATACAAGTGCGTTGTGGCGATCCAAAAACACAAAATATGGTTGAAACAAATCATTGTGTTATCAGCTTTATTGCAATGGATGAAACGGGCTACCCAATAGAAGTGCCTTCGTTTAAAGCTGTAACAGAAGAAGATATTAAATTAGAAAATTACGCTATAAAAATGAAAGAAATAGCAATTGAAACAGAAAACTTGCTTCATACAGTGTAATTACTAGTTTAAATAAAGTCAGGCTATGTAAAAAACTCATTATACTTTGTAAAACATACAACTTATTTTAGAGTACTCAATTACACAAAAGTTCACTTTGATTATAAAACACGCTAAACACCGTAAAAACCAATACAAAAGAATTAATTAAGGCGTGTTTTTAATCCATTTTAATATTGGCACGCTCGCTGCAAGTAGATAATTGAAGTTTGATTAATGAAATCAAGCATTTGATTATTTTTTGTAAAGGAGCTATTCAATGATTAAAACACTTTCTCTTTCAGCTATTGCACTAGCAACACTGGGTTTTAACTCTGCAGCACACGCTGACATTTCTGATTTCGATTCTCCACGTATTTATACTGGTATCGGTTACGGTCAATATTCTTTTGAATTTGAAGACAGTGACAACGACACTGACTTTGACGACGATGCACAAATGCTTAAGGGTTACGTTGGTGCACAATTTAACGAGTACTTAAGCTTAGAGCTTGCTTATCAAAACTTTGATGAAGTAAGTGATATAGACAGCAAAGCTGAAATTGATGGCGTATCGCTTGCCGCACGTTTGGGCTACCCTATAACAGAAAGCTTTTCTGTGTATGCAAAAGGCGGTTGGCTTGAATGGGATGCAGATTACACACAAGATTTACCAGTAGGTGGCGTATCAGCGTCTACAGATGGTGGTGATGCATTTTACGGCGCTGGTATTGAATATGCGCTTACAACAAATGTACAGTTTCGTTTAGAGTACGAACGCTATAAACTTGATGACGATATTGACCCAGATATGGATGTAGCGTCTGTATCAGTTCAATACATGTTTTAATTAGTCTTTAGCATGTATAAAAGGTAAGCCCAAGGGCTTACCTTTTTTGTTTTAGGCTCTTTTTAAATATATTAATATAAACCAATCAGTCTAATAAAAACTTTAAACCGTTTGGTCTATAATGCCAAGTGCATTAAATAATTGTTCTATTGTAGCACTAAGAAAATAGCGCAATAACAAGGCAAAATTATAATATATAGTTGTTATAATAAATTGCTCCCTGCATTGCTCTACCTCCTGCATCCATGCAGTCAACTATGAATAATTCCTAACAAAGTAAGTGCGCTATTTAATGCAGTAGAATAATCATATTTTTAATAAAATTGGTATACGCAATAAACTTGCTTACATTAATGCCATAAACGCTAAATGCGGGTAGAATAGCGCTCTATTTTATTTGTACCCGAGTACTATGAGCGATTATACCATTTCGGCTATTGGCCACATTCAATCTCCTTATAAACAAAAGTTTGCTATACCTAGGCAACCTCGTTTAGTGCCACAAGCTAAAGCAAAGCTTATATTTGCCCCCGATTTTAATCGCGAAGAGTTTGTACGTGGTTTAGATGAATTTACTCATATATGGTTGTTATTTCGTTTTCATGAAACGGCTGATAAAGGTTATTCTGCTATGGTGCGCCCGCCTCGTTTGGGTGGCAATGAGCGAAAAGGTGTATTTGCGACCCGTGCTACATTCAGACCAAACGCAATTGGAATGAGCGCCGTAAAACTTGAAGGTATTGAATATAAAAACGGACAACTTAGCTTATTACTCGCTGGTATTGATTTACTTGATGGCACACCGATTATTGACATAAAACCGTATTTGCCGTATTCAGACTCTATGCCGGATGCAAGTGCTGGCTTTGCTGACACGCGCCCTGAAACACAAATGACGGTTGAATTTAGCCCTCAAGCAATTGAGTTTGTTAATGCGCAAACACAATACCCAGATTTACATGATTTTATTGCCAATGTTTTAAAACAAGATCCCCGCCCTGCATATAAAAAACAAAAAGACGGCGAGCAGAGCTATGGTATGACTTTGTATAATTATAATATTCGCTGGCAAGTCAATGGCGAACATAACGTAGTAACAAGTATAGAAAAAAACTAAATAACTCAGTTAGCGCTTTAGTGTAAAAGCATCCGCTGGTAAACTTAAGCTCTATTAAAAGAATATAATTACTCTATTTCGGAAAAAACATGCGTACAAGCCAATATATACTCGCAACACTTAAAGAAACGCCATCAGATGCTGAAATCGTATCGCATCAGTTAATGCTTAGAGCCGGTATGATCCGTCGCGTCGCTTCGGGTTTATACACTTGGTTACCCTCTGGTTTACGCGTGCTACGTAAAGTAGAAAACATTGTACGTGAAGAGATGGACAAAGCGGGTGCAATTGAAATGCTAATGCCTGTTATTCAACCTGCTGATTTGTGGGAAGAGTCTGGCCGTTGGAATGAATTTGGTCCTGAGCTTATGCGCTTTACAGACCGTCATAACCGTACATTTGCACTTGGCCCAACACACGAAGAAGTAATAACTGATTTCGTACGTAAAGAAATAAGCAGCTACAAGCAATTACCAGTTACTTTATACCAAGTACAAACTAAAGTACGCGACGAACGTCGTCCTCGTTTTGGTGTAATGCGTGCTCGTGAATTTACAATGAAAGATGCCTACTCTTTTCACTTAAGTGAAGAGTGTTTAGATGCGACTTATCAAGCGATGCACAAAGCATATTGTAATATTTTTGAGCGTTTAGGCCTTGATTACCGCCCTGTTATAGCCGATACAGGCTCTATTGGTGGTAGCGTATCGCACGAGTTTCATGTACTTGCTGAGTCGGGCGAAGATGCAATTGCATTTAGTGATGGCAGTGATTACGCCGCTAATATTGAAAAAGCAGAAGCACTGGCACCAAGCGAGCCTCGCCCTGAAGCATCAAAAGAGCTTAAAGCGTTTCCAACGCCTGACGCTAAAACGATTAACGAGCTTAAAAAACACTACGGTGTTAAGCCACATCGCGGTGTTAAAACGTTAATTGTTTATGGTACGCCTGATGAAAACGAAGTACGCGGTTTAGTAGCCTTAGTACTGCGTGGCGATCACGAATTGAATGAACTAAAAGCTGAAAAGCACCCATTAGTAGACTCTCCGCTTGAAATGGCAACAGAGGCAGATATTGTTGCTGCTATTGGCGCAAAACCTGGCTCATTAGGCCCGGTTGGCTTATCTATGCCTATTATTGTTGATAGAGCAGCTAACATACTTGCTGATTTTGTTGCCGGTGCAAATAAAGACGATGAGCATTACAGCGGTATTAACTGGGATCGTGACGTAACTGATTACGAAGTTGCTGATATTCGTAATATTGTTGAAGGCGATATGAGCCCATGTGGCCAAGGCGTTTTACAAATTAAACGTGGTATTGAAGTAGGTCATATTTTCCAACTTGGCACTAAATACTCAGAAGCGATGAAAGCGGGTGTATTAAACGAAGGTGGTAAAAACCAAACCATGACTATGGGTTGTTACGGTATTGGTGTTTCACGTATTGTTGCTGCTGCTATTGAGCAGAACAACGATCAATACGGGATCATTTGGCCAAAATCAATCGCGCCATTCGATTTAGCAATTGTTCCAATGAACATGCACAAATCGCATCGTATTCCTGATATTGCAAATAACCTTTACCAAGGTTTAAAAGATGCTGGTCTTGATGTGTTATTTGATGACCGTAAAGAGCGCCCTGGTGTTATGTTTAACGATATGGAACTCATTGGTGTGCCATTTACGCTAGTAATTGGTGAGCGTAACCTTGACGAAAACAAAGTTGAGCTTAAAAACCGCCGTACAGGTGAAAAGCTAATGATTGATATCGATACAGCAATTGATGCAATTAAAGCAGCCGTTAAAGGTTAAGCTAAAAATACTTATAAGTAATTTTAAAACCGCTTTTTAAAAGCGGTTTTTTTATACCTAAATTTTATGTGTGTTATTTAGCTTTAGTATTACTGTCGTATAATTGTCATTTTTATTCCCTAAAATATTTAACCTGAACTCTGGATAATAAATCTATCTCGAGCAGCTATTTTCAACGCAGTTAGCGCTGAAAATCTCTGGCTAGAGAAAATAAATTTAAATATCACCATGATTCAATACCTCAGTAAATCTCTTAACCAGAGTTCTGGTTATTTAACTATTACACTCGATACTTTAGGGAATGAAAATGAGTAATGGCGCAAACACTAAGAAGCAACACTACCCTGCTATTTGGATATCTGATGTTCATTTAGGTTACAAAGACTGTAAAGCAGATTACTTACTCGATTTTTTAAACTCGGTAGAATCCGACACACTTTATTTAGTGGGTGATATTATTGATTTATGGTCAATGAAACGTCAGTTTTATTGGCACCCTTCGCATTATCAAGTATTAAACTCTATACAAAAAAAAGCAGCTAGCGGTACACGCGTCATTTATATTCCCGGTAATCATGACGAAACGTTTAGAAACTATATAAATCAAACGTTATTTGGTATTGAAATCCACCAGCAGTTTATTCACACCACTAAAGCTAATAAACGTTTTTTACTCGTACACGGTGATGATTTTGATTCCGCGACACGCTATAACAAACTTATTAGTATCGCGGGTGATGCAGGGTACGACTTTTTATTATTTTTAAACCGCTGGACCAATCGTATTCGAAAGCTATTTGGTGGTAATTACTACTCGCTTGCATCATGGATAAAAGCTCGCGTACACAAAGCACGTGAAGCGATTAAAGCCTTCGAAGATGCCGCAATTCATGAAGCTAAAAAACAAAACGTAGACGGTATTATTTGTGGACACATTCATCATCCCAAAATCAAAGTAGACGACGGAATTATGTATTGTAACGATGGAGACTGGATTGAGAGTTGTACGGCGCTGGTAGAGCAGCAAGATGGAAAAATTGAATTACTACATTGGTCAGACACACAAACCGTACTCGATAGCGCCGACATAACAAAGTTAAATATATCAACGGATGCTAAACCAAAAAAATCAGCTGCATAAGCAGCTGATTCTCATTTAATCACTATTAACTTAGCCAGGTGATTAACTTATCTTTTAGCGTTCGTGGCTTGATTGGTTTAGTAATATAGTCGTTCATGCCTGCAGTTAAACAACGTTCTCTATCACCTTCCATCGCGCTTGCTGTCATAGCAATAATAGGTATGTAAGTGTAGTCTACCCCGGCCTTACTATTTCTGATTTCACTTGTTGTATCGTAGCCATTTAAATTAGGCATTTGGCAATCCATTAAAATAACATCAAAAGCTTGCTCTGTGTTTTCTCTCAATGCTTCTAATGCTTCTACACCGTCTGATGCACAGGTGATTTTTACTTTAGTGCGTTTTAAAATCGCCTTAGCAACTTCAATATTAATCATATTATCGTCTACTAATAATATATGATAAGCAGATAGGTCTGGCTCTACTTGTTCTTCTGTTAAGCCTTTTGGTGGCGCTATAATGCAATCATTACTGGCACCAAATAAGCTGGCTAACTTATAGCTAAATTGATCTTGGGTAAGCGGTTTATTTAGAATGTGGCTACCCTCAGGTAATATCATTTTAGTCGGTTTATCGGTCACCATGTCGCGTAAAATTAAGACGTACTTTTTATTAAACTGCTTACAGTAATCAATTAACGCATCAATTTGAGGATGCTCATCGTCAATCAATAATAAGTCAGCTTCAAACTCTTTATGCTCACTAAAGTAGTCGAGTCTTACAATGTTTTCTGCATTTACTTTACAGGTTAGTAGCAATAAATCGCACACGTTTTTATAAACGTTATCGCGCGCTATTAATGCCGCTACGTTAATACTTGTAGCAAGCTCAATACCTGTGTTTAGTTTTTTCTCTTGTGCTACATGTAGCTCAACTGTTGCGGTAAAGGTACTACCAGCACCCTTTTCACTTATAACCGTAATATTACCACCCATTAACTGAGCAAGTTTTTTACATATAGATAAGCCTAAGCCTGTACCACCAAAATGACGGGTTGTACTTGAATCTTCTTGTGTAAACACTTCAAATAGTTTGTCTATGTTCTCTGGCGCTATACCAATTCCCGTGTCTTTTATTGTAAAGCTCATTAATAACTTTGAGTCGGTAATGTACTTAGAGCCGACAGTTAAACTTACTTCACCTCTGTGAGTAAATTTAAATGCATTATTAACTAAGTTAATTAAAATTTGTTTAAGTCGATGGCTGTCGCCAATAACCATTCTATCTACTACATCTTTTGTATCTAAGAATACTTCAAGACCTTTGCGCTGGCCCTGTAACGCTAAAGAGCTAATCATATCGCTACATACTGTAACAACATCAAATGTATGATTATCAATATCAAGCTTACCCGCTTCTATTTTAGAAAAATCGAGAATATCGTTAATCAAATTCATCAGAGAGTTAGCACTACTATTAGCTAATTTTAAGTAATGGTATTGTTGTTCACTTAAGCCATCTTCTTTGAGCATTTCAAGCATACCCAAAACGCCATTCATCGGTGTGCGTATTTCGTGAGATATATTTGCTACAAAGTCACTTTTTGCTTGGCTCGCAGCTAATGCTTGATCAATTGCTCGCTCTAGCTCAACAGTCCTTTGTGAGACTTTTAGCTCTAAAGTACTGTTTAAGCCTTCAAGCTCTGATTGAGTATTTTTTAATGAGCTAATATTTCTTAAAATAGCCGCTACCTGATAACGGTTATTGTAGACATCAAAAATACTACTGAGTGTAATTGAAAAGTATTGTTTGTTGCCATAACCATCTGTGTAGATAGCTTCAAACGGCATTTTTGATCCGTTTGAAATAGTCTCTTCTATACAGTTATTATCGGCTTCATTTAAGTTAAATAAAGAAACAAAATCAGGGCTAGTGCCTGAGATTGAATTACCGAAAACCTCTTTAGCTGTATTATTAAAGTGAACAATTTCGCCGTTTTGCTCAATTGTAAAAATAGCATCCAAAGAATTTTCTATTACTTTATTGTTTTGCTCTTTTAGAGAATTAATTAACAACTTACGGTTTATAAAACGTTGGTATAAAAAGGCAATAACTAAAAATACGCTAAAGAATACCACTAGCATTGCAATAAAGTTTTGACGCCTTTCGTTCACCTTTGCAAACAACGTTTTAGTATCAACACTTACACCAAGCTCTAAAGGTAACATCGCAATATCACCATCAAGCGAAATACGCTTTTTTAACGTGTAAGCAATTGGGTAATTACTTAGCGGTAAAGTGCCTTGCTCTGCCATTGTGCTTGCAGTGGAAAATTCTTCAGTCCATGTTTTTGCTTTATTAAATTCAAAACCGAAGCGTAATTGAGAGTTTGGATGATATAAAAATTCACCTTCATTATTCATTAGGTAAATTTGTGTTCCTTGTGGAGATTCAACCGTTAAACTTTTTATTAATTTATCAGCAAAGTAGTTAGTGACTAATATTGCAAAAATTTTATTTTTTTCATCAAAAACAGGCTTAGCTACACGAAAAGTACTTATATAAGGTTCTTGTATCTGCCCATTTTCACGGTTGTAGTTAATAGGAGAAATATAAACACTTTTATTATCGAGCATACTCGCTTTTATCATGTAATCGCGTTGGCCTTTCTTTTGTAATTGCAGGCCTTGCAGTCGATTAATTTCTCCGAGTTGGTTTCTATCAACCCTGACAACTTCTTGCCCACCATCTGCGAGAATAATATAGCGAGCCTGAAGTATGCTGTCGTCTGTGCGCATAAAACCACTAAAAATACTCGCTAAGCGCTCTTCCCAAACGTCAATGTGCGTGCCTAACAAGGGATCTATTTTCTTGTTTTCAGTGGCGCGAGTAATGCCTTTAATCGGGGGCGTTGCGTCTAAAAAGCGAATAGCGGTAACACTATCTTTAAGATGGTTTTTTAGTGAAAGGCTTTTTGTTTCAAGCTCACGTTTTAATTCTATTTGGGCTGAATTATAAACAT
>NZ_PJAV01000162.1:0-27416 GCF_002836695.1 Pseudoalteromonas sp. 78C3 | reverse complement strand
GTGTTAAAGTGTCTAAAATGCAATGGAAGGCATTAGTTTAATAACCTTTTAATAACTTTGATGGTTGTGTAGTAGTAAACATGATGAAATTTTCGATATTAGTCTGTGACGATTCTGCAGTTGCCCGTAAACAAGTCGTGCGGTGTTTAAATGAATGTATAGACGCTCAAATACAACAAGCTACAAATGGAGCGCACGCTCTAGAACTTTTACGAGCACAAAGCTTTGATTTATTGTGCTTAGATCTCACCATGCCCGAAGTTGATGGTATACAAGTACTCGAGACTATAAAAACAGAAAAAATAGAGTGCTTTGTTTTAGTTATTTCTGCTGATATACAAGAGAAAATGAAGCAACGAGTCGCACAACTTGGCGCAATAGACTTTATCGATAAACCTATCAATAAATCTAACTTAAACGAAATATTGCATAAATTTGGCATTCATTAGGTTTTTTCATGTTAAAAAAGGCTGTTTTATCTTTTAATTTAGGGTTGACAGCATAGCCTTTGTTAAGGCAGTCTTAACATATGAAAACAATTAATCGCGTACTGACCATTATTATTACAACCATCATTCTTACTGGATAGTGGCATAGGTCGGTGCAACAAATTTAAAGGCCTGTGTTCACTTAGAACACAGGCCTTTTTTCGTTTTATGGGATGAGGAACATAAACAATGCGAGTTTTAAAATTTGGTGGGTCTTCGCTTGCCGACTATGCATGCTTACAACAGGTAGCTCAGCTAGTTAAAGCACAATTAAAAGATGAAATGCTTTTGGTACTTTCTGCTCCAGGTGGAATGACCGATTCGCTAGTTGCACTTGCAAGTGCTGCAGAACAAGGCTCTGACTTTTCGCAGCAATGGCAAGCATTAGTTAGCCGCTGTGAAGGTTTGAAAGCTGACGTTGAAAAAAGTGGTGTAGTAGTTACAAGTTGGCCAAACTTAGGCGAGCTTAAAAATAAACTAGATGGCGTATCACTTATACAATGTTGCCCTGATCAAGTCCGCGCATTTGTAATTAGCTTTGGAGAGCGCGTTAGTGTTTCTTTAATGCAGGCTTTATTGAACTCGCACGATGCAAGATACTTAGAAGCAACAAGCTGTATCGCTTCAACTGGCGGTTATATCGACGCCGAGGCTGATTTAGTAACAAGTAAAGCGCGCTTTCAAGCTGTGCTTAAAGAAAGCCCTGCAACTATCTATATCATGCCTGGTTTTACAGCGAGTAATGATAAAGGTGAGCTTACAACGCTTGGCCGTAATGGCTCAGACTACTCAGCAGCAATTGCAGCAGCATGTTTAGAAGCTGAAATTTGCCAAATTTGGACTGACGTTGATGGTGTATACAGTGCTGATCCTCGTTATATTAAAAAAGCGACTAAAGTAGATTTTTTATCTTATAAAGAAGCGATGGAGCTTTCTTATTTTGGTGCAAAAGTACTTCATCCTAAAACAATTTTGCCGTGTGCTAAAGCCGGTGTGCCGTGCGAAATTAAAAATACGCATAACCCAGACGCACAAGGCTCATTAATTGGTAACGATTATTCATCAGATGAGCCAGTAAAAGCGCTTTCGAGCCTACAAGACCTTGCAATGCTAACTGTCTCAGGGCCAGGCATGAAAGGCAAAGTAGGTATGGCGTCTAAGGTATTTAACGCGCTTGCTCACGATAACGTATCAATTGTATTAATCACGCAGTCATCATGCGAATTTAGCATTAGCTTTTGTGTACACGAAACAGACCTAGCACTTGCACTTGATGCGCTACAAACCGCATTTGAACTTGAATTACAAGCAGGGCTTATTGAGCCTGTACAAGTTCAGCGCAATTTAGCTATTGTTACTTTAGTGGGCGATAACATGCGCGCACACCGTGGCTTAGCGGCTAAGTTTTTTGCATCGCTTGCACAAGCGCAAGTAAACATTGTGGCAATTGCACAGGATTCTACAGAAAGTGCTATTTCAGCAGTAATTGATGGTGAGTTATGTAACGACGCCGTAAAAATATGCCATGAAAACTTTTTCACGCATGTGCCGTCAATTGATGTGTTTTTACTAGGTTGTGGCTTAGTAGGGCAAGAGCTTATTAATCAGCTTGAGCGCCAGCAAGCGTGGCTTGAAAAACGTAATATTAAACTTAATTTGTATGGTGTTGCTAACTCTCGTCAATTACACCTTGATAGTGAAGGTATTGCTTTTGGTGATTGGCAGCAAAAATTGGCCTCATCTGAGCAGGCGTTTGATTTAAAACTAGTAGAGCAGTTTGTTAAGCAAAATCATTTAGTAAACCCTGTGCTTGTTGATTGTACGTCTTCGGATGCACTTGCTGCGCAGTATGTAGACTTTTTAAATGCAGGTTTTCATGTGGTTGCTGCCAATAAAAAAGCAACAACAAGCTCATACACGTATTACCAAGATTTAATTGCAGCAACGCAAAAGAATAATCGTAAATTTTTATACGAGACAAACGTAGGTGCAGGCTTACCAGTAATCGACAACCTACAGTCATTATTTGGTGCCGGTGATGAGTTATTAGAGTTTAGCGGTATTTTATCAGGTTCACTTTCGTATATGTTTGGCGCACTTCAAGATGGTTTATCACTTTCTGAGGCAACTATTAAGGCCAAAAAAAGTGGCTTTACTGAGCCAGATCCTCGTGATGATTTATCGGGTACCGATGTAGCACGTAAGTTATTGATCATCGCTCGCGAAGCCGGTATGAAATTAGAGCTAAGCGATATTGAAGTTGAGTCAGTATTACCACCAGGTTTTGCACAAGGTGATAGCGTTGATGAGTTTATGGCAAAACTACCAAGCTTAGATGCTGATTTTAACGACCGTATCAAAAGCGCTGCGAGCGAGGGTAGGGTACTTCGCTATGTAGGCACAATTAAAGAAGGCCACTGTAAAGTAGGTATTGAAGCGGTAGATGCAAAGCATGCGCTTAGTGTCATTCGTGATGGTGAAAACGCACTGGCTATTTTAAGCCAATACTACCAGCCACGTCCGTTTGTAATTCGTGGTTATGGCGCCGGCTCGGAAGTAACAGCCGCGGGTGTATTTGCTGATATTTTAAAAACGTTATCGCGCTAGGAGCTCGTTATGATTGAAGTATATGCTCCGGCGTCTATTGGTAATTTTGCAGTGGGTTTTGATGCACTTGGCGTAGCGCTTGCGCCAATTGATGGCAGTTTGTTAGGTGATGTAGCCGTTGTAAGCGCAGCACCAAGCGACGAATTTATTTGCACAGGCGAGTACGCTCACAAGTTACCAAGTGATGCTAATGAAAATTTAGCGTACCAGTGCTTAGTGCATTTTAGAGCGCATGTTGCGCCTAATATGCCAAGCGTAAAGCTCGAGCTTAAAAAGAACTTACCAATTGGCTCAGGGCTTGGATCTAGCGCGTGTTCGGTCGTGGCTACCTTTGCTGCCCTTGATAAGTTTGCAAAAACTAATTTAAGTCAGGTTGAGCTTATTGAACTGATGGCTGACTTTGAAGCTGTAGTAAGCGGCGGTCGTCATTACGATAACATCACGCCATGTTATTTAGGTGGTTTGCAGCTAACGGGTGATTTAATTCCTGATAAATCGATTGCACTTCCGGTTGATGAAAACTGGTATTACGTAGCTGCGTTTCCTGGTTTTTCACTCAACACTGCAAAAGCGCGTTCTGTTTTACCTAAAGAATTGAGCATGCATGCGAGTGTTGAGTTTGCGCAGCGTTTATCGGCATTTAGTAGCTTACTGTTAACTAATCGTTTTGACGATGCGCTAAGCATAATGAAAGATGAAATAGCAGAACCTTACCGCGCACCGCTCATTAAAGGCTTTAGTGAAGCCAAAGCAAGCTTGCCAGCACTGGGCGCTGAAATAGTCAGTATTTCGGGCGCAGGACCAACCTTATTTACTGTGTGTAAAACACTTGAAGCTGCACAGCAATGCGCGCAGTGGTTAGAAACCAATTACATTAACGAGCAAGGCTTTTGCCACATTTGTAAATTAGATAACGACGGCACGCGTCAATTAACAGTTTTATAGGATAGTTAGTCATGCAATTACATAATTTAAAAGATAGTTCACAAAAAGTGTCGTTCGTTGAAGCCGTAAAAACAGGTTTGGGTCGTAACCAAGGTGTATTTTTCCCAGAATCACTGGCCCCACTGTCCGATGTTGATGCATTGCTTGATATGGACTTTGTTACGCGCAGCGGCAAAATATTATCGCACCTAATTGGTGATGAGCTACCAAGCGATACTGTGGCACAAATGGTTAAAAATGCATTTAACTTTCCAGTTAAGCTGGTGGAAGTTGAAGAGAACACATACTGTTTAGAGCTGTTTCATGGTCCTACACTTGCGTTTAAAGACTTTGGTGGTCGCTTTATGGCAGAGTGTTTAACGCAGTTTAACAAAAACGAGAAAGTAACTATTTTAACAGCAACATCGGGCGATACCGGTGCAGCTGTAGCGCATGCTTTTTACAATAAACCAAATATCGATGTTGTTATTTTATACCCTAAAGGCAAAATTTCACTTGCTCAGCAAAAGCTATTTACTACGCTAGGTAACAATATTCATTGTTACGCAGTTGAGGGCAGCTTTGATGATTGCCAAGAGCTAGTTAAAAATGCCTTTTTAGATGAAGAAGTTAAATCAACACTTGGGCTTAACTCAGCTAATTCAATTAATATTAGCCGTTTAGTTGCTCAGGTTTGTTACTACTTTGAAGCCATCGCACAGCTACCAAAAGAAAAACGCGCAACAGCACATATATCAGTACCTAGTGGTAACTTTGGTAATGTGTGCGCCGCAATGATTGGTGCGGTTATTGGTTTACCTGTAGGTAAATTAAGCGCAACAACAAATCAAAATGATACTGTGCCGCGCTTTATGCTTGATAAAAACTGGACGCCAAACGCAACGCTTGAGTCGCTTTCAAATGCGATGGATGTAAGTAAGCCAAACAATTGGCCGCGTGTACAAACAATGTTAGATAATAACTGGTTTAGCTACGATAATTTTTATTCAACAAGCGTAAACGAGCAAGACACGCAAGCCGTGATGAAAAAAATTCAACAAACGGGCTATGTTGCAGAGCCTCATACTGCTATTGCTTACCAAGGTCTTGTTGAAAATCGTGCACCTGGTACAGCGGGTATCTTTTTAGCGACAGCTCATCCTGCTAAGTTTAAAGAAAGCGTAGAGGGTATTCTAAATATTGAATTAGGTATGCCAAAACCACTTGCTGATGCACTAGCAAAACCATGCCTAGCAAGCGATATGAACGCCGATTACGACGAGTTACGTACCGAAATGCTCGCTAAATTAGGCTAAGTTAAATTAAAAGGAAAAGCGGCTTGAGCCGCTTTTTTTATAACTTTATACGGATGAATACACTTGGTTATATTTACTAATTAAATGTAGTAAATATAATTCATTTAAAATTATTATGGCTTTATAAAAAAATATCATCTTAAAAGAGCTGTGAAATAGTTTCAATCCCTGTTTAAATATCCTCAACTTAAGAGCGTAGGCAAAGAGTCGTTTAAAGCGTACAATAAAGCCTCTAAAAAAACACCATACACGTTGCCCTAGGAGACCCCAATGTTAGAACGTAGCATGAATATTTCGGATTTTGATCCAGAGTTATTTGACGCGATAACCAAAGAAACTGCTCGCCAAGAAGAGCATATCGAACTAATCGCTTCAGAAAACTACTGTAGCCCACGCGTACTCGAAGCGCAGGGTTCACAGCTTACAAACAAATATGCAGAAGGTTACCCAGGCAAACGTTATTATGGCGGTTGTGAGCATGTAGATGTTGTTGAGCAATTAGCAATTGACCGTGCTAACGAATTATTTGGTTCTGACTACGCTAACGTGCAGCCACATGCTGGTTCGCAAGCTAATGCTGCTGTTTTTCTAGCATTATTAGACGCTGGCGATACTGTATTAGGTATGAGCTTAGCTCATGGTGGTCACTTAACTCACGGTTCTCACGTAAGCTTCTCTGGTAAGCTTTACAATGCAATCCAATACGGACTAGATGAAGCAACGGGCGAAATTGATTACGCACAAGTTGAAGCACTAGCACTTGAGCACAAGCCAAAAATGATTATTGGTGGTTTCTCAGCGTATTCTGGTATTGTTGATTGGGCTAAATTCCGTGAAATTGCTGACAAAATCGGTGCTTATCTGTTTGTTGACATGGCTCACGTTGCGGGTTTAATTGCGGCAGGCGTTTACCCAAGCCCTGTTCCTCATGCACACGTTGTAACTACAACTACGCATAAAACACTTGCAGGCCCTCGTGGTGGTTTGATTATTTCTGCATGTGGCGACGAAGCAATCTACAAAAAGCTTAACAGCGCTGTTTTCCCTGGTGGCCAAGGCGGTCCTTTATGTCATGTTATTGCAGCAAAAGCAGTGGCATTTAAAGAAGCACTTCAACCAGAGTTTAAAGTATACCAAACACAAGTTGTTAAAAACGCAAAAGCAATGGTTGCTGTAATGCAAGAGCGCGGCTACAAAATCGTATCTGACAAAACTGAAAACCACTTATTTTTACTTGATTTAATCGATAAAGATATCACTGGTAAAGATGCAGACGCAGCCCTAGGCAACGCTAACATCACAGTTAATAAAAACTCAGTACCGAACGATCCACGCTCACCATTTGTAACATCTGGTTTGCGTATTGGTTCTCCTGCAATTACTCGTCGTGGTTTTAAAGAAGAAGAATCAAAAGAGCTTGCTGGCTGGATTTGTGACGTACTAGATAACATCACTGATGAATCTGTACAGGCGCAAGTTAAAGAAAAAGTAAAAGCAATTTGTGCAAAATTACCTGTTTACGCTTAATTGCATAAGCGGCAGTAATTTAGAGCACATAAGCTAGGGGCCTGTTTATCTTTCGAGGTTTAATTTGCAGTAGTATGTTTGGCTTTTAAGCAAGGCAGAGTCTATGTAGTGTGGTTACTCCACACAAATAGGCGATAACGCAGCATAAATGCCAAACATGCACTGCCCTCGGGTTCGTTCTAGGGGCGATTTACTCTTTGTTGCTCGATTTTTACTTAGCCCACTAGGTTACAAATCTCGAGCCGCGATTAAATCACCCCTAGATAGAACAAATTTAATCCTGAAAGGTCAACAGGCCCTATTTTTTTGCTAAGATAAAAGACCGCTATTTAGCGGTCTTTTTTGTTTTAAAACGGAAGTACCGAGCTATGCATTGTCCATTTTGTACCGCAAAAGATACTAAAGTTATTGACTCACGCCTTGTTGGCGGAGGCCATCAAGTTCGCAGGCGTCGTGAGTGTAACGACTGCCACGAGCGCTTTACTACATTTGAAGGCGCTGAACTGGTTATGCCTCGTGTTATTAAACAAGACGGCAGCCGCGAACCATTTAACGAAGATAAATTATTAAATGGCTTAAATCGCGCACTCGAAAAACGCCCAGTGAGCACAGAGCAAGTAGACGAAGTAGTGAATATAATAAAATCGCAACTACGCGCAACGGGTGAGCGAGAAATTTCAAGCCATTTGGTGGGTGAATGCATTATGGAAGCCCTCAAAAAGCTCGATAAAGTAGCGTACGTAAGGTTTGCCTCTGTTTATCGCTCGTTTGAAGATATACGCGAATTTGGCGAAGAAATTGCCCGCTTAGGGGAGTAATACCAATTTTATTAAAAACATGATCATTCTATCACATTAAATAGCGCACTCACTGCGTTAAAAATTATTCATATAGAACAACTATATGTCATAATTTTCGCCTTGTTATTGCGCTATTTTCTTAGCGCTATAATAGACCACTTATTTAACGCAATTGGTATAATAAATGCTTAACCAAGTTCCTTTTACCGAACATGACGAAATGTATATGGCACGTGCCATAGAGCTAGCCAAAAAAGGCCGGTTTACTACCACGCCTAATCCTAATGTTGGCTGTGTATTAGTTAAAAATAATCAAATAATTGGTGAGGGTTTTCATCAATTAGCAGGTCAAGGCCATGCTGAAGTAAATGCACTGGCAATAGCTGGCAATAATGCACAAGGTGCAACGGCTTATGTAACGCTTGAACCGTGTAGTCATTATGGGCGTACGCCACCGTGTGCTGAAGGCTTAAAAAAGGCGGGCGTTGTAAAAGTAATTGCCGCTATGGTTGATACAAACCCACAAGTTGCAGGCAAAGGCCTTAAAATACTGAGCGATGCCGGTATTGAAGTTGCTTATGGATTACTTGAATCACAAGCTCGCGCACTTAACGTTGGCTTTTTTAAGCGAATGGAACAAGGCTTACCTTATGTGACCTGTAAAATGGCAGCAAGCATAGATGGTAAAACAGCGCTTAAAAATGGGCAAAGTAAGTGGATCACAAGTCCCGCTGCTCGCCAAGACGTACAATTATACCGAGCGCAAAGCTGCGCTATTTTAACCGGTGCCGATACCGTGTTAGTAGACGATGCTAAACTTAATGTGCGACTAAGCGAGTTGCCTTGCACGCTACCTACCGATTTACCGCTTCGCCAGCCCGTGCGTGTTATAATTGATTCACAGAATCGTTTAACGCCCAACCTTGCTTTATTTAAAATCCAAAGTGATGTAATAATATTTACGACTAAGGTTGATAAATCACTGCAATGGCCGCATTTTGTAAAGCATATTGAAGTAAGTGAAAGTAACGGCAAAGTTGATTTACAGGCTGTTTTAGAAAAGCTTGGGCAACTACAGTTTAATAATGTTTGGCTTGAGAGCGGGGCAACACTTGCTGGTAAAATGACAGAGCTTGATTTAGTTGACGAGTTTGTTTTTTATTTGGCGCCTAAATTAATGGGCCATGATGCAAAAAGTTTAGTTAATTTTCCTGAATTGACGAGTATGCAAAACACCGTTGATTTAACATTTAATGAATGTGCGCGCATTGGTGACGATTTACGTATCACCGCGTTAAAAACTCATTAAAATCACTTAATAAAAAAGAGTAGCGCTATGTTTACTGGGATAATAGAAGCCACAGGCAAAATTGCTTTATTACAAAAAAAACAAGGCGACTTAGCCATTCGTATCCAAAGTGCTGACCTTGATATGGAAGACGTAAAGCTAGGCGACAGCATTGCAACCAATGGCGTTTGCTTAACCGTAGTTGATAAACATATTGACGGTTTTAGTGCTGATTTATCTAACGAGACGATTGGTTTAACCGGTTTTGCTCACTATGCTTTAGGGCAAACGGTGAATCTTGAAAAAGCCATGCAACCGGTTTCGCGTTTAGGCGGTCATTTAGTATCTGGCCATGTTGATGGCATAGCAACTATTACAAGCATTACAGCAAACGCTCGAGCAACAGAATATTGGCTTACAACCGAAGAAAATTTAATGAAATACATCCCGTACAAAGGTTCGGTATGTATTGATGGTATAAGCCTGACAGTAAACGCTGTAGAAGGTAATAAATTCAAATTAACAATTGTCCCACATACGAGTGAGCAAACCACAATTGCTCACTTTAAAGTAGGCACTCAAGTTAATTTAGAAGTCGATCAAATTGCACGTTATTTAGAGCGCCTTATAAAAGGTGCAGAGCAACCAACGGGCTCTGATATTTCGATGAGCTTACTCGCTAAAGCGGGTTTTATTAAATAACGAAACTGATAACTTATACGAGCAAATTTATGAATTTACACAGCGCACAAGAAATCATCGACGATATTAAAGCCGGTAAAATGGTTATTTTAATGGATGATGAAGATAGAGAGAATGAAGGCGATTTAATTATTGCCGCAGAGCATATTAGTGCACAAGCGATTAATTTTATGGCGACTCATGGCCGTGGTTTAATTTGTTTAACTATGACGCAAGAGCGTTGTGAGCAACTTGATTTACCGTTAATGGTTAAAAATAATGGTGCTGCATTTTCGACTAACTTTACAATGTCGATAGAAGCATCAAAGGGTGTTACTACAGGTATTTCAGCAGCAGATAGAGCGCGTACAGTGCAAGCGGCTATAGCTAAAGGCGCAGTACCAAGTGATATCGTGCAGCCTGGTCATATTTTTCCAATTATGGCACAACCTGGCGGCGTATTAACTCGCGCAGGACATACTGAAGCTGGCTGTGATTTAGCGCGTTTAGCTGGGCTTGAAGCATCATCTGTTATTGTTGAAATACTTAATGCGGATGGCACCATGGCGCGTCGCCCTGATTTAGAAGTTTTTGCGAAAGAGCATGATATTAAAATTGGTACTATTGCTGATTTAATCGAATACCGTAACTTAAATGAAACAACAATTGAGCAAGTTGCAAAATGTAAGTTACCAACTATTCACGGTGAATTTGATTTAGTTACTTACAAAGACACAATTGACGGCCAATTACATTACGTATTGCTTAAAGGCGATATAAAAGAGCAAGAACCGACAAATGTACGTGTACATTTGCAAAGTACTTTTAACGATATCCTACTTTCAGACAGAAGTGCTGACCGTAGTTGGGGCCTTTCTGAGGCAATGGCTTATATCGCTAAAAATGAAGGTGCTTTAGTTATTTTAGGTAAGCAAGAAAGCACTGAAGAATTAGAGGCAACTGTAAAAGCATTCGCAGCAGCTGATGCTGGCGAAAGCGTTACGCCTCGTAAATTCAAAGGTACATCTCGTACTGTTGGCGTAGGCTCGCAAATACTTGCAGATCTTGGAATTAAACAAATGCGATTAATGAGTCGCCCTAAAAAGTACCATGCACTTTCGGGCTTTCATTTAGAAGTTGTTGATTATGTTGAGCCACAATAAGCATCACGCTTAAACTAGGCTATTATTTTATTTTTATGGTATGATGCGCAGCAATTTTTGCGCAATCGCAACCGCTTGAACTTATTTTTAGGGTTATCAAATGAAAATTATTGAAGGTAGTAAGTACGCTCCTGGCAAAAAGTTTGCCATTGTCATTTCTCGTTTTAATGACTTTATCGGTAGCAGCCTCCTTGCAGGTGCTGTTGATGAGCTAAAACGCACTGGTGGTGTATCTGATGACGACATTACCGTTATTTATGTACCAGGCGCGGTAGAATTACCTTTAGCGGCTAAACGCGTTGCGGCAAAAAAAGAGTATGATGCAATCATCGCATTAGGCGTAGTGATCAGAGGTGGTACACCACACTTTGACCTAGTTGCTGGCGAATCAAACAAAGGTCTTGCGCAAGTATCACTTGAGTATGATATCCCGGTTGCATTTGGCGTATTAACCACAGAAAGCATTGAACAAGCAATTGAGCGTGCTGGCACCAAGATGGGCAATAAAGGCGGCGAAGCTGCTTTAGGCGCGCTTGAAATGGTTAATGTGTTAGATAAAATTTAAGTTTAAGGAATTTTTGTGAAACCAGCAGCAAGACGTAAAGCACGTATCTTAGCACTCCAAGCCGTTTATTCTTGGCAAATAAGTGGCAATTTAATTGCCGATATCGAACAACAAATGTTGATCGAAACAGACGTTACTAAAATTGATGTTGAATACTTTAAAGATTTAGCGACGGGTGTTGCTGTAAATTATAAGCAACTAGACGAAGCTGTATCACCACATTTAACACGTCCGTTTAATGACTTAGATATGGTTGAGCGCGCAATTTTACGTTTAAGCAGCTATGAGCTTAAGTTCCGTGAAGATGTACCTTATAAAGTTGCTATCAACGAAGGTATTGAGCTGGCCAAAATATTTGGCGCTGAAGACAGCCATAAATTTGTAAACGGTGTACTTGATAAAGCTGTTAAGCATTTACGCAAGTAAGTAAACCGTTAAAGAGGGGAGCCGGCATAGGCCGGCTTTTTTGTGTATGAAGGAATTTGAATTAATTAACCGCTACTTTAAAGGTCGCGGGATCACCCGTCGTGATGTAAACCTAGGTATAGGGGATGATTGCGCTTTAGTAACCGTTCCACAAAACTGCCAACTTGCCGTTACAACAGACACTCTTGTTGCTGGCGTGCACTTTTTTGATGATATTTCCCCTCGTGCATTAGGTCACAGAGCGCTTGCTGTTAATTTAAGTGACTTAGCGGCAATGGGCGCTGAGCCAACATGGGTTTCAGTTGCGTTAACCTTGCCAAGTATTGACCCACAGTGGATTGAAGAGTTTACTGAAGGCATGCATGAAATTGCAGAATACTTTAATGTGCAAATTATAGGTGGCGATACTACGCAAGGTCCATTAACTATCACTATTTGTGCAAAAGGGACTGTACCAGAAGGTACTGCACTTCGCCGTAGTGGTGCGAAAGTGGGTGATTGGATTTATGTTACAGGTCCGCTAGGTGACGCTGGACTTGCAATTGAGTCTCGCAAACAAGGTATAAGTATTGAGCCAGAGCATTTAAAGTACTTAAATAAGCGCTTTGACTTTCCAACACCGCGTGTTGCTGCAGGACAGGTATTGCGAGGCCTTGCATCATCGGCTATTGATGTATCGGACGGTTTAATCGCTGATTTAAGTCATATACTTGATATGTCGCAAGTAAATGCAGTTGTGAATATTGAAAGTATTCCGACTTCAGATGCAATGCAAGCAAGCCTTGATTTTAATCAGCAGCTGCCATTTATTCTCAGTTACGGTGATGATTACGAATTAATTTTTACTGTACCTGATAGTAATAAAAGTATGCTAGAAATAAAACTACGTCAATATGGTGTAGATGCAACATGCATAGGCCAAATTAAAAGTGGCGATGGTCAAATTGAACTTTTACACAACGGTGAAAAGTTTGATTTTAAGCAGCAAGGTTTTGAGCATTTTGCAAAGGAGCTGGTTTGAACAAAAACCGAAAGTTTAATTTAAAGCGCCCACATCAGTTTTTTGGTTTGGGTTTTGGTACTGGGTTAGCCCCTAAAGCACCTGGTACATTTGGCACTTTTGCTGCACTGCCATTCATTTTTATGACTATGTATTATCCGCTATGGTTGCAAATTGTGTTTGCCGTAGTGATCAGTATATTTGGTATATGGGCCTGCGGTAAAACGGCTGATGATTTAGGCGTGCACGACCATCCTGCTATTGTATGGGATGAAGTGGCAGGCTATTACATTACAATGATTGGTGCAGCACTTAGCTGGCAAACATTACTCGTTGGTTTTTTGTTATTTCGCTTTTTTGATATAGCAAAACCTGGCCCAATCCGTATGCTAGACAAACGAGTACATGGTGGTTTAGGTATTATGGCCGATGATATACTTGCGGGCGTTTTTTCGCTTATATGCTTACAGGCGCTAATAAAAGTGGGTTTACTACCCTTTTAATTTTTTATATTTGATTTGTTTAACTAGGTGGCAGCAATATGATGCGATTTTTACTGGTTTGTGTACTGATGTTGTGCGCGACACCAAGTTGGGCTTCAATTAGTGATTACGTAGTTAAGCAATGGAATATAAAAGATGGTCTACCTTCACAATCACTTAAAAGCGTAGTACAAGACCAGCAAGGCTATATGTGGCTTGGTACTCAGTTTGGCTTAAGCCGTTTTGATGGCACAACATTTACAAACTACAACACGCAAAATAGCCCGTTCTTGCCTAGTAATGGTATTAATAAACTTTTAGTCGATTCTAGTGGCTTATTATGGGTAGGTACTAAAAGTGGCTTGGTAGTTATTAATCCTGCCACATTTGCAGCACAAGAGTTTAATATTAAAGGTCCAGTAAGAGATATTCTTGAGGACTCTAAAGGCAGCATATGGATTGCGGCTAATGGTTTATACTATGTAGATAGAGGGCAAGTTGATTTACGCACTCAAGTAAATGGTCCCCTACCTATTGTTAATGCTACCGTAATTACCCAAATTGTTGGCTCTGTTAGCCAAATGGCACTCTCTCCTGAAGGTATTTGGCTGGTTAATGATCGTCATTTATTACGCCTTACTAAAAACTCATCAGATTTCTCTAAACTACGTTTAGAGCTTACCGCTAAAATATCGTTACCAGAGCGCTTAGCGCAAACCATAGTGCACGATTTATCATTCTTAAACGGTAATTTGTATATAGCCTCTGAGCTAGGTGCATACTTTTTAGATTTAGATGACGAACTAAGACCTTTTCCTTTACCTAATGCAAATAACTCAGCCGTTTATAAGTTTATGAGTGATACCGATGGTGGCTTATGGGTTTCGACTTATGGACGTTTATTATTTAGAGATAAAACCGGTGAGTGGCAATGGGTAGAGCCAAGCCAACTTGATCAAAGCATATGGTTTGCTGATATTTTTAGAGATGATAAAAATAACGTTTGGTTAGCAAGTTTTAGTGAAGGCTTATGGCTTGCCCATGAAGGGCGGGTAGAAAGGCATTCAGCAGTTTCAGATATGACCGAGTCTGTTATGGCTATTAGCCAAGCTCCAGATGGAAAACTGTGGGTTGCTAACAAAAGCGGCATTGGTTATTTCGATTTAGATAAAAGTTTTATTAATTTAGTTCCAAGTAGTAAATATGGATACGCGTCAGTACACGATCTACAATTCGATGGTGAACGATTATATATAGCCACGGGGCGCGGCTTATTTGTTTTTGAAAACAAGACACTTTATACCGTCCCTGGTCGAGCGCTTCGCGATAACCCGGTATTTGCAATAAGTCGCTCTAGTAAAGGCGGTTTTTGGATTGGTACCGGACGCGGTTTATATCGATTAAATTATGCTGGTTTAACGCCTTTTGCATATAACGCTTTTTTAGGTAGTAAGTTTATTACCTACGTATTGGATAAAACAAACTTTGGTGTGATTGGTACTAGTAAAGGCGCATATTACTTTACAGACCGTGGCATTGAAAAAATTGGTGACCAAACAACACTTGAAAGTGCATACGTAACTAGCGTGCTACATATAGATGGCGTGGGTATTTTAATCGGCTCTCTTAACGATGGGCTTTTTTACAGAAGTACGCAAGGGCAGTGGCGTCAACTCGATGCAGCTAATGGTTTACCGTATGGGTCTATATTTAGCCTAGAATATGATGAAAAGTTAAAGCATGTTTGGGTAAGCACCATGAAAGGTGTTTACAGAATGCCTGTAGAGCAGTTTAAAACAGAAATAAAAAGCCTAAAAGTTGAAGAAGTAATTTCATCTTTTGACCGTCAACTCGATGGTAAAGCGAATCAATGTTGTAGTGGACTTGGGCATGATGCGGTAGCAGACACCGGCAATTCTATTTGGTACCCAAGCTTACAAGGTGTTGTTGAAATACCTAAAAATGTAGAGCTATTTGGTGTGCTTGCATTAAAGCCAACAATAGAAACAATAACAACACCACTTCGTCATTTAACTACCGCTGCGCTTGGTAAAAAACCATCATTAGAAACAGACGAGCGTGATATAACGCTAACTTACACAGCTATTGATTACTATGCACCAAACAGTATTGAATTTAGATATAAACTAAGTGGCTTAGATAGTGACTGGCGCTATGCTAATACGCGACGTGAAGCTATTTATACTAACTTGCCTCCAGGCTCGTTTTTGTTTCAGTTAGAAGCGAAGCGCCAAGGTGAGGACTGGACTAAAGCGCAAGAAGTAGAATACGGTTTTGTAGTGCCTGAGCGCTTTGACGAAACTATTTACTTTAGGCTTTTAATTACCAGTGGCTTTATTTTGCTTTTCTACCTTATTTTTTGGGTGTTTAGAGCGCAAGAGCGTAGAAAACAAGAAGCATTAGAGGGCTTGATCACCGAGCGTACCTTAGAGCTTCGTCAAGCTAATGATAAATTAGGCCAAGTGAATTCACAGCTTAAATTAGTTAGTCACTCAGATGAGCTAACAGGGCTGCGTAGTCGTCGCTTTTTGTTTGATCAACTCCCTAAAGATATTGAACACTTTCAACGTAATTCACAATCGCTGCAGGCACAAGGCAAGTCACTGGTGCTGGTAATTATTAACTTTGATAATTTCAGCCGTATTAATGATGCCTATGGCCCAATTGCAGGTGATAGCTGCTTACAGCAAATGGCTGCATTATTAAATTCGCGTACGCAGGGTTCTGACTATGTGGCACGTTGGAGTGGTGATGAGTTTTTACTATTATTACGTGATTTTAAATGCAATAAAATAGACAGCTATGCTTCAGATCTTTGTAAAGTAATAGCGGCTAATTCATTCCAATTGCCAAATGGAAAAACAACTAATATCACGGCATCAATTGGTTGGTCATTTTATCCATTACCACTTTTGGGTGGGCAGGTAATTAGCTGGGAGACATCTATTAACCTAGCAGATATTTCACTACACCAAGTTAAAAAGCGCGGTGGTGATGGTGTTGCAACTATTACGTTTGATGATCAGCTTGATGCATTTGAGTTTGAACAAAATTCTAACGTTGATCAACAATTAGGTATTTTACAAAGCAATGGCCTAGCTGATATTAAAGTGTGGATGCGCTGATCAGCAATATTTGATATTAAAAAAGGAGCCTAGGCTCCTTTTTTAATATGCTCAACTTTAAATGTATAGGAAGTTAATTAATAAACGCTTTAATAGCGGTTAATATTCCTTGCTCGCCTAATCCCATTTCATCGTGCATTTCATCTTGGGTGCCGTGTTTAATAAACTCATCAGGAATACCTAAGTTAAGGATATTAATATCAGCTTTTTGCGTTGCTAAGAATTCGTTAACTGCAGAGCCGGCACCGCCAGCAATCGCATTATCTTCAAGCGTAACAATTACATCGTGGCTAGTTGCAAGCTCATTTAAAAGTGCAGTATCAAGTGGTTTAATAAAACGCATATTAACAAGCGTTGCATCTAATTCATCTGCAGCAAGCTGTGCATTTTCAAGTAATGTACCGAACGATAAAATGGCAATTTTACTGCCTTTCTTAATTGTATCTGCCTTGCCTATTTCAAGCAGTTGCATAGTGCTTTCAATGTCTGCAGTACCTGCACTACCTCGAGGATAACGAACTGCAACAGGGCAGTTTGCTTTATAACCGGTGTATAGCATTTGACGGCACTCGTTGGTATCGCTTGGTGCCATAATTACCATATTTGGAATGCAGCGCATAAAGCTTAAATCGTACGCACCTTGGTGAGTTTCACCATCGGCTCCCACAATACCAGCGCGGTCAATGGCAAATAATACAGGTAAGTTTTGCAGTGCAACATCATGTATTAATTGGTCATACGCACGTTGTAAAAAGCTCGAGTAAATAGCAACAACAGGTTTTAAACCTTCACATGCAAAACCAGCAGCTAAAGTAACGGCATGCTGCTCAGCAATAGCTACATCAAAGTATTGATCTGGATGCTCTTTAGAAAAACGTACCATGCCTGAACCTTCGCGCATTGCAGGCGTGATAGCCATTAACTTGCTGTCTTGTTCGGCCATATCACATAACCAATCGCCGAATACTTTTGAAAAAGTAGCAGCACTAGGTTTAGATTTAGGTAGGCTAGTTGTGCTCGGATCGAATTTTGGTACACCATGGTAGCCAATAGGATCGGCTTCAGCCGGTTTGTAGCCCTTACCTTTTTGGGTTTTTATATGTAAAAGCTGTGGGCCTTTTAAATTACGCATATTACGTAATGTATCTACAAGCATGTTTACATCGTGACCATCAATGGGACCAATGTAATTTAGGCCTAATTCTTCAAAGAAGGTACCTGGGATCATCATGCCTTTAATGTGCTCTTCCATTTTACTGGCAAGTTGCTTTACCGGAGGCACCCCTGAGAGTAACTTTTTACTACCTTCACGAATGTTAGTATAAAAGCTACCTGATAAAATTCGAGCAAAGTGATTTGTTAATGCGCCAACATTTTCAGAAATCGACATTTCGTTATCATTTAAAATAATAAGCATGTCTGATTTTACATCACCTAAATGATTCATCGCTTCAAATGCCATGCCTGCGGTTATAGCTCCGTCACCAATAATGGCTACAGACTTTCGACCTTTACCTTCTTTTTGTGCAGCAATAGACATACCTAAAGCAGCCGAAATAGAGGTGCTTGAATGGCCTACGCTAAACGTATCGTATTGGCTTTCATCGCGAAAAGGAAAAGGGTGCAAACCGTCTTTTTGGCGAATAGTGTGCATTTGCTCGCGACGACCAGTAAGAATTTTATGCGGATAAGCTTGATGACCCACATCCCAAACTAGGCGATCGTCTGGAGTGTTATAAACATAATGCAGCGCAACGGTTAGTTCAACCGTCCCTAAACCAGACGCTAGATGACCGCTACTTTGCGATACTGAGTTGAGTAAATAATCGCGCAGCTCATTGCTAAATGCAGGGAGTTTGTCTTGCGCTAAGTCACGCAATTGGGCTGGCTCGTCAACCAAATTAAGTAATGGATACTTGCTACTATCAAGTGTCATGGTTTTATATATATCCTTCGCTAACATTAATTAATTCAAAGCTTTTACGAATAATTAATGTTGAGTAATAATGTCAGTGCTAATTGCAATACGTATGAGCAAAAATTAGTGGTCACGCTCAATTAGGTAATTTGCTAGCGACGCAAGAAGTGTTGTGTCAGCATCTATATTTGCTAACGCTTCATGGGCTTGTTGTATTAAATTCTGCGCCATTTCTTTAGCGCCTAGCATACCTAATAACGCCGGATATGTCGCTTTATTCGCGGCAATATCGGAGCCTTGTGGCTTTCCTAAAATAACTGTATCGCCTTCAACATCTAAAATGTCGTCGTGTACTTGAAATGCTAGCCCTATAGCATACCCAAAAACACTTAAATTTTCTAAGGTTTGTTGATCAGCCTTTTCACTGCACAGTGCACCAAGTGTAATTGCGCAATTAATTAGAGCCCCGGTTTTTAGCTTATGTATTCGCTCAAGCTCTTGTACGGTAATTACTTTATCAGTTGCTGCTATATCAAGGCCTTGTCCGCCAACCATACCCTGAAGGCCTGATGCGTGGGCAAGTGTAGCAATCATTTTTACTTGTGTTTGCGATGAGCATTCAAATTTGTGATTCGCAATAAGCTCAAAAGCAAGAGTTTGAAGAGCATCACCGGCTAAAATTGCATTTGCCTCGCCAAACTCTATATGACAAGTAGGGCGTCCGCGGCGTAAGTCGTCGTCGTCCATTGCTGGTAAGTCATCATGGACTAACGAATAGCTATGAATACACTCAATTGCAGCAGCAAGTACGTTTAAGTCTTGATGGTTTGCGCCGAGCATTTTACCTGTGGCATAAACTAAAAATGGACGTAATCTTTTACCGCCATTAAATAATCCATACTGGGTGGCGTTCTTTACCGTTTCTTCTGTATCGAGAGGCTGGTTAAAATGCTGTTGTAAGGTCGCTACTACATCTTTTTGAGCACGTTCAATATGATTTTTTATGCTCACAGCTATTCCATATCATTATCAAAATTTGTAAGTACTGACTTTTCGCCATTCCCCATCAAAATTGATACTTTTTGTTCTGCTTGCTGTAATTTCCCTGATGAAGCACTTGCTAATGCAATTCCACGCTCAAATTGCTTTAACGATTGCTCAAGCGATAAGTCACCTTGTTCCATGTCACTAACGATTGTAGATAATTCTTCTAGTGCTTGTTCGAAACTTAAGTTTTCAGGTTTTTTAGTCGCCATCTTTATTTCAGCTTACATAATAAATTTAGGGGTCAATTTTAGGGGGAATGCTAAACTAGGTCAAAGGATGATATTGGTTTTTTACCTTTATAACGTTAAATTATATTTCAAGTGCATTAATAAAGCCTTAATAGCGGTCTGTTGGTTTAATAAATCAATTGATAATTAGGTAGCCCTTATAACTTGATCTAAGATAGTGCTAAAGGCTGCTTTTTATGTTTATTTATAAAAATGGCTTAAGCAATTCAATATGTTGCCGATAAGCAGTTAATAATAAAAGTTTATGATAAGGCCATTAAGCATGAAACTTCTGGAGGAAATGTGGATTTAGCAACCATAATCGGGATCCTAGGCGCAATTGGCTTAATTGTCATGTCTATGTTTATGAGTAGTAGCGGTGAAATGGCTATGTTTTACAATACCCCGTCTGTGGTTATTGTATTTGGTGGTTCACTCTTTATTGTTTTATCAAACTTCACCATGTCGCAATTTTTGGGGATAGGTAAAGTTGTTGCTAAAGCGTTTATGTTTAAAATCGAAACGCCAGAAATACTTATCGAAAAAGCAGTAGAACTTGCGGATTCAGCTCGTAAAGGCGGTTTTTTAGCACTCGAAGAAGCTGAAATTCCAAACCCCTTTATGCGCAAAGGCGTCGATATGCTCGTTGATGGCCACGACGCAGATGTAGTTCGCGCTACACTTCAAAAAGATATTTCTCTAACCACGACTCGCCATGAATTGGGCGCGGGTTTATTTAAGTCGTTAGCTGATATAGGGCCTGCAATGGGTATGATTGGTACTCTAATTGGTTTGGTTGCAATGTTGTCTAACATGGATGACCCAAAGGCAATTGGTCCGGCAATGGCAGTAGCACTATTAACAACTTTATATGGCGCGTTTTTAGCCAATGTTGTGGCAATTCCTATTCAGGTAAAACTCGAACTGCGTAAAGACGAGGAAGCGATGAATCAGCGTTTAATTTTGGATGCTATTTTAGGTATACAAGATGGTCAGAATCCAAAAGTAATCGAAGGTATTTTGAAAAATTACTTAGCTGAATCTAAACGCAAAGTAGATACCGAGGAGTAACTATGTCTGATCAAGAGTGCAAATGCCCACCACCAGGTCTACCTGCATGGATGGGAACGTTTGCCGATTTAATGTCACTGTTAATGTGCTTTTTTGTACTCTTGCTCGCGTTTTCAGAAATGGATGTACTTAAGTTTAAACAAATTGCGGGCTCTATGAAGTTTGCTTTTGGTGTGCAGAATAAAATTGAAGTAAAAGACATCCCTAAAGGTACCTCTGTTATTGCCATGGAGTTTACCCCAGGCAAACCAGAGCCAACCCCAATAGAAACCATTCAGCAGCAAACAGTCGAAATGACTCAACAAATGTTAGAGTTTCAGGCTGGCGATGAAAGTTCAGCAGGCGGCAGGCAAGAACAGCGCGGGGATAAACGCGGTGGTGAATCTCGTAGTACCTCACAAGAAGAATCTTCTGAGCAAGCAACTTCAGCAGCCGATCAGGAGCAAACTAACGAGCTTGTTAAAAAGATAGCGCAGCAGCTTGAAAAGCAAATAATCGATGGCGCAATTGAGCTTGAGTCTTTAGGGCAGCAAATAATTATTCGCATTAGAGAGAATGGTTCATTTCCTTCAGGTAGTGCATTTTTACAACCTAAGTTTAAACCTATAATTCAAGATATCGGTGTGCTGTTAAAAGATGTACCCGGTGAAATAACAGTATCTGGCCATACAGATGATTTTCAGGTATCAAATGAGTTATATATTAATAATTGGGACCTATCATCAAAGCGTGCTGTAGCCGTTGCAAGTGAACTGCAAAAAGTCCAAGGATTTGATAAAACGCGAATGATGGTGGTTGGTCGAGCTGAAACACGACCACTTGTACCGAATGACACCGATGAAGATCGCCGCAGGAATCGCCGAGTAGAAATATCTATATTACAAGGTAAAGCAAAAGAGTCAGCTCCTATAGATGTAAGATAACTTTTATTGGCAAACACACTTATTTATCATAAAGTATGCTTTCTTTAACAAATGTAACGGAATAGTTTATGAAAAAGGTCGATAAGTTTAGTCATATGCCAGGAAATGGCGGTGGTAATGACGATGATGAAAAAAAACTTGATTAACTCTAATGCCTGAATGGTTTTTAAAGACTATATTGATATTAGATACTAGTTGGGTGTTTATTTTAAGCCCTGCTATTTTCATTTTTTATTTTAGAAAAGATTATTTGGCCCTGCGTTTCGCTTTAATTACAGCCGCTTTTTTTTTATATGGAACCATTATTCATCCTTACTTGAAAGAGTTTGATAATGGGATTTATGTTTATCGATACCTTGTTTGGGCCCTTAATGATATTGCTTGGATGGCACTCATCGCATATCTGGGTTTAAAAGATAAGGTTTATTTGTGGCAATGCGTATTAGGTCAATTGGTTGTTATTATGGCACCAATTTTACAGCTATTTAGATTAGTCGACCGCCATTTATGGGATCTTTCTTATAGTACATACATTTATAAAACCTTATTGCCATTTATTAATATAGGCACCGTTGTTGTTTGTTATCTTCCGCTTATTTATATTTTAACAAAAGACAAAAAAAGCCCAGCTAGCCAATAGTTACAAAAAGTTCCCTCCTTTAAAATAGCTGTGCTAGACTACTGTTTATATAAACAGTGATGAGCAAGCTATGAAACTCTACATTGCAGAAAAACCTTCACTTGGACGCGCTATTGCTGATGCGTTACCAAAACCACATAAAAAACACGATGGTTATATAGAAGTCGCTAATGGCGATTGTGTATCGTGGTGTATTGGGCATTTGCTAGAACAAGCAGAACCTGATGACTATGATGAGCGTTTTAAAAAGTGGCAGTTTGAACACTTGCCTATAATACCTGAGCAATGGAAGCTAAAAGCTAAAACCAAAACACGTAAACAGCTCACTGTTTTAAAAAAATTAATTAAACAAGCTTCGCAACTTATTCACGCTGGCGATCCAGACCGTGAAGGCCAGCTACTAGTCGATCAAGTAATTGAAGAAGCTAAAATAAGTCAGGCTAAAAAGCAGAGTACACAACGTTTACTCATTAGTGATTTAAACTTATCGGCAGTAAAAAAATCATTGAGTAATATGCGCTCTAATCGAGACTTTATTCCGTTAAGTGTATCTGCTTTAGCACGCTCTCGTGCTGATTGGCTATTTGGTATGAATTTAACGCGTGCATATACATTAGCGGGTCAAAAAGCAGGATTTGGTAATGTACTTTCGGTAGGACGGGTTGCTTTTTCCTTTTAATCTCAATGTGTCAATTTGCTTTTATATTTATAAATATCAAGTGGATGGCTTGGTTTGTAGCTTTTAAGTAAGTTGACACGTGTCAATTTTATTTTTCAGCATATTGAGGTTTTAATGATAAGTTTAGTTAAGTTGCGGGACTATCAATCCCCAAATGTGATAGATGATAACTTAAAGGTATCTTTTCGTGGTTTTGTAGGTATGGATGCTGGTCTAGATGAGTTAAGAATTAAGAGTGTCATTTTTGTTTTAGAGATCTTTTTAGATTGTCACGACAAACGTTTAAGTTACTTAGATTTTAATCGAAATTTAAATAGTATGTTTTCTGACTTTGCCGCTTTTCTTTACACCGAGTTCAATTTCTCACTTTCATACAAATATTCAGTTATTCATTATTTAAAAAAAATACTACGGTTATTCTGTGAAAATGAAGGTTTTAATGAACCTCACATTGTAACTTGTGAAAATAAAAATATTTCAAAAAACATTGTAGATTCGATTAATAACTATAATCCTAGTACTCAAAATATATCTACATTAAAGTATTATCATGGATGGTTTACATTAAGTTCTGATGGAAAACATGTGAAGTTATATCTCCAAAACTTCTATTTGAAATTCGGTACTGATCTAACAAATAAAGTATCGAAAGCAATGGCAGATCTTTTTATTAGATATCCCTATTCAACTGCTAAATACAAGGCAAAAGTTTTTAGCCAAGTTTTGAGTGTTTTGACAAAAACATTAGATAATTCAGATGATTTCTATTCTGCTGGTGAGAGCATTCGAGTTAATAAGTATGTTGAAAACATATTTTTAATACTCAAAGTTAACTGTAAAATAAATAATGGAAACTTACCTTACTTTTATAAACAGTGGCAATCAACAGTAAAGTTAATACAAGATATTTTTATCCATTCGAAGTTATGGGGGCAGCCGTTATACGAGTTATTTTCTCCAGATTTTAAACAGTCTGACTCTAACTTTAAGACTCATAGAAAACTTATAAATGGTCAGCTAACAACAAATAAGCTGATCACAAATATACCCCTTCATATATCAGATTCTAAAGCGATAGCTATTCTAATTAAAAATATAAGTGATGATGTAGATTATGTTGTCAAAAGTTGTGAGCAAGTAATCGACTCTATAATGGAAAAGTTTAGGTTAAGAAATGATTTAGCTAAGAGTGGTATCGCCAGAGGTTTTAATCTAAATAGACAAAAAACTAGTGAATATATAGATATGTCTATACCTGAGAATCAATGTAGTACATGGAATAAGTGGGGTTATGAAATATCAGATAGTAAAAAAAACCATAAATCTTTCTTATATATAGGTGTAACAGCTAGAGACTTTGTACATAAGTATTCAATAGTCCAATCAGGGATGCTATATCCATTCTTATATTTAATTGTGAATGAGCATCCAGAAATTACGAATTCTTGGTTGGAAAACTTTCAACTGTATGACAAAAATGGTAATAAAAGTGGTTTTATAGAAAGCGCCAATTCATTTATAGCTGTAGGTTATAAGCTTAGAAAGGGGTCAAAAAATGCAGAACAGAAAATAGTATTAACAGATAAATCAAAGTATTTATTCGAGTGCCTTGAGCTATTAACGCGACAAGCAAGAGAATATATGAAAAAAAATAATAACAAAGATTACAAGTATTTACTCTTATCTTCAGATAAATTAAGTAACCCGAAGCGATTGAAAAATATACTTACTCAATCTGTTCTTACATCTTCTGAGCTGAATAAAACTTTAGAGTTAAATCGTTCACTTTTAAATAATAGCGATATTTTAAATAATTTATCTGTTAATAAGTTTCGCGCTAGTCGAGCGATATTAATTTATATAAAAACTAACAGTTTACAAGCTGTATCTGAAGCTCTGGGGCACACGAGACCTTGCCCTAAATTACTAAGTAGATATTTACCAACCCCAATATTGACGTACCTCCAAGATCGGTGGATTAGAGTTTTTCAATACGCAATAATATTCGAGGCAATGAAAGATAGTACTTATCTGGCTAATATTATTAACTTTAGTAAGAATGATTTAGATGAGTTCTTATCAAATCATAAATTAAAGTTATTTTCCAAACACGCTGTTGATGGGAATTTTACCAACTTAGATATACATGATGTACTTGGTGAAAATATCGATGATAAATATAAATTGATAATTCCAATGTCTACCACGTTGTATTCCATTTTGAGCTGTATTATTGATTTAGTTGAATCCGAAGAACAAGAAACTAGAAAACCTTCTGATACTACTATTGAGTGGTATGAAACTGCCAAGTTTGTAGTAAAAACATTAGATGAAAGCTTAAAAAGAACATCAGATCCAGAGATTCTTAGCATCATAAATCATACTTACAATAAAGAGCCTGTTTTAAAAAGATTGAAAGAGGTGATTTATGAAGTCTAAAAGTAAGTTTTGTGATAATAATTTAGCTACTAATGACTTCATTTATTTTGAAAAAATGTTACTAACTATTGCCGATAATCAAAAAAAGTTGTTTTCTGAATATTTATCATTAGAAAACTTCGAGGAAGACATCTATAACCCAAAGTGGCTCCTATCTCAATATGAATCACATATATGGGAGTGTGATTTCAAGGCGAAGAATAATTTAGTTTTGAACTTTAATATTAAACTAGAAGACGGCAGTTTATTGTCTGATGTCAATAACAGTAAGTTGCTAAATGGGATTAAGTATTTTTTATGTGCTTTATCTTCAAAAAGGTATAACGGTGGGAAAGCCTTAAAACATACAACTTTTAAAACCAAATTCAATACGGCTTTGATAATAATTGATGGAATAATCTCAAGAGCGAAAAAATACAAATTAGCTGAAAATAGAATGAGTCTGTTTACTCGAAATGATGCTATTGAGCTATTTCATGATATTTATAGTCAAGGAGGATCCTCTGGTGCTTTCGATATAATAAACAGGGTTTCATCTTACTTATGTGAAAAGTCAAAATTGATAACAGATGAACAACTTTTGCTATCCAACTCTATTTATCCCACTATTTTATGGGAACCTGAAAGTACTGCTCTAACAATGTCTAATGAAGAGCTGAGTAAGGCTCGGTTATGGCTTGCGCAAAATAATTTTTACCGTGCGGCTAATAGTTCAAAATATCATGGTTCGTTAATTACAACAAAACTGTATAAAAATGTGTTTAGAAACAATCTCAGGTTACCTATAAAAACGACTTCTTTTGATGCATTAAGATTAACTCCCGATAATAATAGTTTTAACACTGAGTTTAAAGCTGTCTCTGTAGCTATTAATGAGCGTGACCTTAAGAGATTGTCGATATCAAGTATTTCTCAATATATTTCTGTTTTTAAGTTACTTTCAGTCTGTTCTTCTGAAAATCTTCTAAATATAATTGATAGCTCAGTTTTTGATGTTGATGCAAACGATATTGCATTTACCAAAAGTCAGGCTACATCGGTAGGAAGATATAGAACACTGCCAATTTCACTTGTTTTTAATTCAATTAACAACGCTTTAGAGTTTTATCTTAAGCACTCAAAAGATTTATTTGAGATGATAGAGTTAATAACTTATGAGAAAGATAGATTGTTTGATTTTAGTACAACTTCCTCAGGGTTTAGTTCGTTTATTTTAAAAAATGCATCCGTAAATTTAATCGAGATAGGTCTATCCTGCTACACAATTTCAAACACTAGTAATAAGAAAAATATAAATATTGATTACTTCGATCGGTTAAGGGCTAACTATGGATTAATAGAGCTTTATGAAGTTCTTATTGGTTCTGTTCTAGTCATTCTTGGCGCAATAACAGCTAGAAGACAAGGGGAGATAATTGATTTAGACATTAATTGTCTTTCTCCGAATGTAGAACCTAATATGGAAATTGGTGGGTTTGATGAATATTCATTAATTTTTGATAATAGAAAATCTGGAGATAATGTTGATAGAGAAAAAATATCGAGACCTATTCCTAAAATTATAGCAAAAATCATTTGGGATTTTGTAGTATTTAAGAAAAAGCTAACAGACAATGGTTTTGAATTTAAAAACAATAGCTTACTTTTTTGTTTTGCTAAGTTCTCAATTAGTGATAAGCAAGTTGACGTAGCTAAAGCTAATTTTTGTCTCAATACTTTTTGTGATTATTTTGAAACCCCGACAGTTAAAACAGACAATGGTATTAAACGTTTTTATATTAGGCAGCATCAACTTAGACGTTTTTTTGCGATGACATTCTTCTGGGGATCAGGTTTTGATGGTTTGGGCACGTTAAGTTATTTTTTAGGTCATACAGATCCTAGACATATATATCATTATATAACTGAGAATATACCGGGTGAAGTTTTAAAAGGTGTAGAAGCTCAAAGAATATTATACGGTTTTAGTTCGAATGATATTGATAACTTGGGGCGTTTAAAGTCAATCTTAAAAAGTCGTTTTGGAGTGTCTGATATTGAAATTAGGACAATTTCTGAG
>NZ_PJAV01000161.1:0-27610 GCF_002836695.1 Pseudoalteromonas sp. 78C3 | reverse complement strand
CTTCAGTGCCTTTTTTATTTATTTTTAATAAATTTACTTGAAAACAATTTTACCGTCCATATATAGTTAAGTAGGACGCCTGATGGGTCCTAAATTAAACTTAAACAATTGAAATTTATATTATTAGTTAAACTTTGCTTGAGCTTGTTCAATAGAAAAGCACATGCAAAATATCGCTTAAATATGAGGATATTATTATGCGTACAGTAGACTTATCACCACTTTATCGTTCATTTATCGGCTTCGAACATTTAGCATCACTTATGGATGCGGCAGCTAATACAGACAAGCAGCCGAGTTTTCCTCCTTACAATATAGAAGCACTCGATAAAGACAAATACAGAATCACTATGGCCGTTGCCGGTTTTAGTGATAGTGAATTGACCATTGAGTCAGAAAACAACACATTAAAAGTTGCAGGTATTAAAGCTAATAAAGATGAAAATAATGAACGTAAGTTTATTCATCAAGGTATAGCAGAGCGTAACTTTGAACGTAAGTTTCAGCTTGGAGACCATGTAAAAGTACTTGGTGCCGATTTAGCTAACGGCTTATTGAGCATAGAGTTACAGCGTGAAATTCCTGAAGCACTTAAACCACGTAAAATAGAAATTGGTAATAGCAATCTAATAGAAGGTAAATAGTCTTCTAAAGTACATATTCCCCTGATTATTTAGCCGCCTCATTTGAGGCGGTTTTTTTACTTAAAGCGCTTCTAAATTATTAAGGTAGTAGGTTGCTTGTTGCAGCGTTTGTTCTTGAAGTGTTTTATCTTGTTTATCCCAGTTTTTATATACCATACCAATACGTGGATTCTTCTCTAGCCTGTCTCTGTGTCTATTCATGAAATGCCAATACAAGCTATTTAGCGGGCAGGCCTTATCTCCTACTTTTTGTTTAACATCGTACTGACAGCTTTTGCAGTAATCGCTCATTTTATTAATGTAGTTACCGCTTGCAGCATAGGGTTTTGTTGCAATTATTCCATCATCGGCAAACTGGCTCATGCCTCGAGTGTTGGGCATTTCTACCCATTCTATGGCATCTATATAAACGCCTAAGTACCAGTTGTCTACGTCATCAGGGTTAATACCTGTAAGCATGCAAAAGTTCCCAATAACCATTAGGCGCTGAATATGATGGGCATAAGCGGTTTCAAGGCTTTGTTTGAGTGAGTGGCTTAGACAATTCATTTTTGTAGAGCTGTTCCAAAAATAAGATGGCAGTTTATTTTTGGCTTGCAATTGATTTTTAACTGCGTAGTCGGGCATGTTAATCCAATAAATGGCACGTACATACTCTCTCCAGCCTAATATTTGCCTAGTAAAGCCCTCTACTTGCGAGAGGGATATTTCATTGGGTCTTTGTTCGTATTCGCTTATTACACGTTTGATTACATATAACGGGTGGAGTATTTTTGCGTTTAGGGCAAACGATAAACGGCTATGGTACAGGCTGGTATTGTTTTTACTTTGATCTGTCATCGCATCTTGAAAGTGACCAAAGCGACTAAGTAAGTGCTCACAAAAGTATTCAAGAGATTCAATCGCTTGTTTACGCGTTGTTGGCCACTCCAGTGAATGTTCATTTATTTCACCCAAATAAGCGACGTTGTGTTTATTTAAACGAGAAATAATGCTGCTAACATCAGTATTGAATAACTTAGGCTCTGGGATGTCGGCTAAGTCTTTTTTGGAAAATTTATTACGATTATTACTATCAAAATTCCATTTGCCACCAGTTGGCTTTGCATCATCAATTAATATATTAAATTGCTTACGCATAGCACGATAAAAGTGCTCCATTGTTACATGCTTGTTTTTTGTAAAGCGTGTTTTTATATCGGTGAACGGTAATAAAAAGTGTTCAGTATCTGTAGCAATTACATTTAATGAGCTATCACTTTTAAACTTAGCTAATTGAGATTTTAGCCTAAACTCGTCAGGGTATTGATATTCAATAGAGTCGCATTGGTATTTATCGGCAACTCGCTTGAGTAATTCAATCAAGTCCTTGTCGTCATCGGTATCATCAAGTGTTAAATACAAAACATTAAAACCTGCCGTGTTTAATGCAGTTGCAAAGTTTTCCATAGCATTAAAAAAAGCACACAGTTTTTGAATGTGATGTTTAACGTAGTCAGTTTCTTGTTTTAGTTCTGCGATGAGGTAAAGCGTGTCGTCGTCTTTTTGCTTGTACCATGAATGAGATGGGTTTAGCTGATCGCCTAGTATTAGTCTGAGTGTTTTGTGATGGGTCATAGTAAAGCCAAATTTTTTTATACGGACGTATTTAATTAAAGGATCGTTTTACTATTTAACTACGAGTGAATAGAGCAAAAAGGCTTAACCGATTATCAAGGCAATAAAGGCGTGTTGGATCATGGTGTGCAAATGAGTTTAATTAATGGGGAGGTTAAGTAAGTTAAATTGCCACCCCTAAAATTTTATATTTAAATTTTATTACTTTGCTTTTGCTGCATTTTTTGTTGTAACGAAACCACATTAGATACATTAAATAGAATATTGCTGGCAAAGTTTTCAAAATATTTAAGGGCTTTTTTCCAAGCGAGCTGGCTCTCAGGAGTAAAGTGTTTACCAAGGTGCTCTTTAAGGGTTTCGTAAAACGCATCAGATAATAGTGCAATGTCACTTTGCGAAACACTGCTTTTTTTTAGGTACATTAAATGATGTGCTAAAAAAGGAGCTACCGATGCTGGCTTATCTAAATGTTTAACAATTCGCTCTAACACACAAAAAAGGGTAAAACTCTTTTCGTTAAATTGTAAGGCTGTTGGGTAATTCATTTCAATGCTAGATTCAGCCAATTTACTGTGAAATCGAGCCGTGAATGCATGAAAATTTGGCTTAATAATTGTTAAGTTATTTAACAATGCTGATTGTTGTTGGTTCATTTTTATCTCGCTGCAGTGAGTAATAACTATTATTATTAAGTGGCATAAAATTGATTATAGCGGGCAGATAAAATTCTGCACGTTTTTTTAGTGTTAAAGTATGGGTTTTAGTTATATCAATTTATTTTCTAGTAAATTGTAAGCATCTAGAAGGTACTAAGGTAGCTCAAATTTAGTTTGTTTGATTTTCACTCAAAAATAATAAGCTGTAATATTTAATAATTTAGAGACAGCATTTTATAAAATTGATTGATTACTTATGTTACTTATATATACATTAAATTAGCATCTTGACGAATTGGAAATTTTACAAACTAATTGCGTATTATAGTTGCTAATCATCCCGTACATCCTTATAATAGCGGCCATTGTTTAGCATGTTGTAAAACAGCTAACAGCGATATTAAATTTAAAGTTTGATATCTATTGGCGCGGGATGGAGCAGTCTGGTAGCTCGTCGGGCTCATAACCCGAAGGTCGTCGGTTCAAATCCGGCTCCCGCAACCAATTCTACTAGTAGGTATTACCTTACTAATTTATATCGCGCATTCTAAGTAATGCGCGTTTTGCGTTTTAGACTATGTAGTTTAATTAGGTCAGTTTACTGACTCGCAACCAAGCTTGGCCCTAGGCCACACAGTTTTATGCTTTATTGGTGTGACGCCCCGCTTGGTTCGGGGCGTTGTTGTATCTGCACCTTGCGATTTGTGGCAATTGTCATCAAATTAAAACTTAAACTCAGTATTTTAGGGCTATAAGCCCTTTTTTTGTTTGTATGGAGGATTTTCGTGACAAAACTTGAACAAGATTTAGTAACCATGTTAACGCCTGCGGTAGAAATGTTAGGCTTTGAATTGCATGGTCTTGAATTTGTGCAAGCGGGTCGCCATTCTACCTTAAGAGTATATATTGCTCATGAGGATGGGATCTCAGTTGATAACTGTGCGGATGCAAGTCGCCAAATTAGTGCGATTTTAGACGTCGAAGACCCAATTACAAATGAATATGATTTGGAAGTATCGTCTCCTGGTGTTGATCGTCTATTATTCAAACAAGATCACTACGAGCAGGCGCAAGGAGAGGAAGTACGCGTGCGTACTAAACTTCCACAGGATGGTCGTCGTAATTTTAAAGGCGACTTAGTAGCAGTTAGCAGCGATATGATCACACTATCTAGCGATGGTGCAGAGCATCTGATCATGCTTAGTAACATCGAACGTGCGAATTTAATCGCGAAGTTTTAAATTCGAGTGCGAAGGAATAGGGCAAGCGAGGCATTACCCATGGCAAAAGAGATATTATTGGTTGCTGAAGCCGTTTCCAATGAGAAAGCGGTTCCAAAAGAAAAGATTTTTGAAGCTCTAGAGTTCGCTTTAGCGACAGCTACAAAGAAAAAACACGATGGCGAAATTGAAGTACGCGTAGCAATTGACCGTAAAACCGGTGATTACGATACGTTCCGTCGTTGGCAGATTGCCGCTGTATTAGAAGATGGTTCTTTAGAGAACCCATACAGCGAAATCACTCTAGAAGCAGCACAGGTTGAAGAACCTGATTTGCAAATGGGTGATTATGTTGAAGAGCAAATCGACTCAATCAAATTTGACCGTATTACAACACAAATGGCTAAGCAAGTTATCGTACAAAAAGTACGTGAAGCTGAGCGCGCTTTAGTTGTTGAAGCATACAAAGATCAAGAAGGCGAGCTGGTAACGGGTGTTGTTAAAAAAGCAACTCGCGATGCAATCGTACTTGATTTAGGTAACAACGCAGAAGCGGTAATTTATCGTGATGACATGTTACCACGTGAAAACTTCCGCCCGGGTGACCGTATCCGTGGTCTTTTATATGAAGTTAAGCCTGAAGCACGCGGTGCACAATTATTTGTAACGCGCTCTAAACCTGAAATGCTAATGGAATTATTCCGCATTGAGGTGCCAGAAATTGGCGAAGAGATGATTGAATTACGTGCAGCAGCACGTGATCCAGGTTCACGCGCTAAAATTGCTGTTAAATCTAACGACAAACGCATTGACCCAATTGGTGCATGTGTTGGTATGCGTGGCGCACGAGTTCAGGCTGTATCGTCAGAACTTGGCGGTGAGCGTGTTGATATCGTACTTTACGATGACAACCCGGCACAATTTGTTATCAATGCAATGGCGCCAGCAGAAGTTGCTTCAATCGTAATGGATGAAGACACTCACTCAATGGATATCGCTGTAGAAGCAGATAACCTAGCGCAAGCAATTGGTCGTAATGGTCAAAACGTTCGTTTAGCAAGTCAGTTAACTGGCTGGGAACTAAACGTAATGACTGTTGAAGACATGCGTACTAAAAATGAAGCTGAATCTGATAAGTTACTTAACTTATTCACTGAAAATTTAGAAATTGATGATGAGTTTGCATCATTACTTATCAACGAAGGTTTCTCGACACTTGAAGAAGTGGCGTATGTACCAGCGTCTGAATTTTTAGAAATTGATGGTCTTGATGAAGAGACTGTAGATTTACTGCGCTCACGCGCAAAAGATGCATTGACAACTAAAGCACTTAAAACGGAAGAAAGCTTAGATGGCGCAGAGCCAGCTGAAGACTTACTTGCGCTTGAAGGTTTAGAGCGTCACTTAGCATTTGTTATGGCAAGCAAGGGTGTTGTTACACTTGAAGACTTGGCAGAGCAAGGTATTGACGAATTAGTTGATATCACAGAACTTTCATCTGAAAAAGCGGGTGAACTGATTATGGCTGCACGAAACATTTGTTGGTTTGCAGACGAGTAATTTATTAACGGAGGTATTACACACTATGGCAGAAGTAAATGTTGAAAAACTAGCCGGCGATATAGGTACGACTGTTGATAAATTGCTACAGCAGTTTTCACAAGCAGGTATCACCAAGCAAGCAACTGATAACGTAACAGAAGCTGAAAAAGCAACGTTACTTGATCATTTAAGCAAGCATCATGGCGGTACAGGTTCAGATGGCCCAGCGCGTATGACTTTACAACGTAAGAGCAAAAGCACTTTAAGTGTTACGGGCTCTACTGGTAAAGCAAAAGATGTTCAAGTTGAAGTTCGCAAAACACGTACTTACGTGAAGAAAAGCGCAATGGAACAAGAACAAGAGCAAGCTCGCTTAGCTGCTGAAGAAAAAGTGCGTCTTGAAGAGCAGCAAAAAGCTGACCAAGAAGCCGCAGAATTAAAAGCGAAACAAGAGGCAGAACGCAAAGCGAAAGAAGAAGCCGACCGTAAAGCCAAAGAAGAAGCTAAACGCAAAGCTGATGCAGAGCGTAAAGCGAAACAAAAGCAGATGACCCCAGAGCAAAGTGCTAAGTCTGAGAAAGATCGCATAGAAGCTGAGCGTCTGCAAAAAGAAGCAGAAGAGGCCGCATTGAAGAAAGCTGAAGAAGAAGCGAAACGTCAAGCAGAAGAAGCAAGAAAGCTAGCTGAAGAAAACTCGGCACGCTGGAAGAAAGAAGAAGAAGAACGTAAGAAACGCGAAGAAACAGCGGATCACCATCTTACGACTTCTACTTATGCACGTGAAGCAGAAGATGTTGCCGATGCTCGTGATGAGCAAGGTACACGCCGTGCTAAGAAAAAGAAAAAAGCGCCAGCAAAAGATAAATTTGCAGCGTCAAGAGGCCGTAACAAGTCTAAGTTAAAAGCACCTGCATCATTACAACATGGTTTCCAAAAACCAACTGTTGATGTTAAAAACGAAGTGCGTATTAGCGAAACAATTACAGTAGCTGAGCTTGCATCACGCATGGCCGTTAAAGGCGCTGAAGTTGTTAAAACAATGATGAAAATGGGTGACATGGTTACTATTAACCAAGTGATTGACCAAGAAGCTGCACAATTAGTTGCAGAAGAAATGGGTCACAAGGTTATCATTGTTAAAGAAAACGAATTAGAGCAAACAGTACTTAATGACCGCCACGAAGATGGTAAGTCAGAGCCACGTGCTCCAGTAGTAACTGTAATGGGTCACGTTGACCATGGTAAAACATCAACTCTTGATTACATTCGTTCTGCGAAGGTTGCTTCTGGCGAAGCCGGTGGTATTACACAGCATATTGGTGCATACCATGTTGATGTAAACGGTCACATGATCACCTTCTTAGATACACCAGGACATGCTGCATTTACTTCAATGCGTGCTCGTGGTGCTAAAGCGACTGATATCGTAATCCTAGTAGTTGCAGCAGATGATGGCGTTATGCCACAAACTAAAGAAGCGGTACAGCATGCTCGTGCAGCTGGCGTTCCTTTAATCATCGCAGTAAACAAAATGGATAAAGAAGGCGCAGATCCAGATCGTGTTAAAAACGAACTTGCTGTACTAGACGTTATTCCAGAAGAATGGGGCGGCGATACGCAGTACGTTCATATCTCAGCTAAAACTGGCTTAGGTATTGACGACCTTCTTGAAGCAGTATTGAACCAATCTGAACTTTTAGAGCTTTCTGCACCTACTGAAGGTATGGCGGCTGGTGTTGTTATTGAATCTCGTCTTGATAAAGGCCGTGGTCCAGTAGCATCAGTACTTGTTCAATCTGGTACGCTTAACCAAGGTGACATTGTATTATGTGGTCTTGAGTATGGCCGTGTTCGTGCAATGCGCGATGAAAACGGTAAAGACATTAAGTCAGCTGGTCCATCTATTCCAGTTGAGATTTTAGGTCTTTCTGGTATTCCAGCTGCAGGCGACGAAGCGACTGTAGTTAAAGATGAGCGTAAAGCGCGTGAAGTTGCTTTATACCGTCAAGGTAAGTTCCGCGATGTTAAACTAGCACGTCAGCAAAAAGCTAAGCTTGAAAACATGTTTACTAACATGACTGAAGGCGATGTTTCTGAAGTTAACGTGGTACTTAAAGCAGACGTTCAAGGTTCTATCGAAGCCATCTCTGATTCACTAACTAAACTTTCTACTGATGAAGTGAAAGTGAAGATTGTTGGTTCAGGTGTTGGTGGTATTACCGAAACTGATGCAACACTCGCTGCAGCGTCTAACGCAATTGTAGTTGGCTTTAACGTTCGTGCTGATGCTTCAGCTCGTAAAGTTATCGAGACTGAAAACTTAGACCTACGTTACTACAGCGTAATCTACAGCTTGATTGACGAAGTTAAACAAGCAATGTCAGGTATGCTAGCGCCAGAGTTTAAACAAGAAATCATTGGTCTTGCTCAAGTTCGTGACGTATTCAAGTCTCCAAAAATTGGCGCAATCGCTGGTTGTATGGTTACTGAAGGTGTTATTAAACGTAGCGCTCCAATCCGTGTACTACGTGAAAACGTTGTTATCTATGAAGGTGAACTTGAGTCACTTCGTCGCTTTAAAGACGATGTTGCTGATGTTCGTAACGGCATGGAATGTGGTATCGGCGTTAAGAACTACAATGACGTACGTGTTGGTGACCAAATCGAAGTATTTGAAACAGTTGAAGTACAACGTACTCTATAATTGTTACTAGGGAGTATTGAACGCTCAGGTTAACGCCGGACGTTCTACACACCCTACGCTAAGATTTTAAATGGGGGCTTAGCCCCCATTTGCATATCCATTATTTAGTTAACTTATTATTTAATTTCAATAAGTTATTATTTTAGGACAAGTATAATGAGAGAATTTTCTCGCACTGATCGTGTTGCACAGCAAATCCAAAAAGAGATTGCTGTAATTTTACAACGCGAAATTAAAGATCCACGCTTAGGTATGGTGACAGTGTCAGCGGTAGAAGTATCGCGCGATTTATCTTATGCCAAAATTTTCATTACTGTGTTTAACACACAAGATGAAGACGCAGCAAAGCAAAGCGCAAAAGTACTTAATGAAGCAACGGGCTATATTCGCTCGTTACTTGGTAAGCGTATCCGTGCACGTATAATGCCTGAGTTAAAGTTTGTAGTTGATAACTCATTAATGGAAGGTATGCGTATTTCTAACTTAGTGGATTCTATTATCCGCGAAGATAACGCAAAGCATGTAGATGAAGACGTAGAAAGTGTTGATGCTGCTGATGTTTCAGATAGCGAAGAAGGTACTGATCACGTAGACGATACAGATAGCGAAGAAGGCACTGATACAGATGGCAAAGCGCAGTAAAGGCCGTGCAGTTGACGGTATTTTGTTGTTAAACAAACCTGAAGGCATTTCATCAAATAAAGCATTACAGCAAGCAAAAAGTGTTTATTTTGCGCAAAAAGCTGGGCACACAGGTGCTTTAGATCCACTTGCCACAGGTATGCTGCCAATTTGTTTTGGTGAAGCGACTAAGTTTACGCAGTTTTTACTCGATACAGATAAAACCTATATCGTTCGTGCACAACTGGGTGAGCGTACAACAACATCAGATTCTGATGGCGAAATTGTTAGCACTAAAGATGTGAACGTTACGCGTGAACAGCTAACAAAAGAAATAGCTGCTTTTGTTGGTGAGTCTGAACAATATCCGTCAATGTACTCAGCTCTTAAGTACCAAGGTAGACCGTTATATAAGTACGCGCGCGAAGGTATTGAAGTTCCTCGTAAATGCAGAAAAATAAACGTGTTTAGCTTATCGTTTGACGAATTTGATGAACAAAGCAACGTATTACAAATGACGGCCCATGTATCTAAAGGGACCTACATTCGTACAATCGTTGATGATTTAGGCGAAAACCTAGGCTGTGGCGCACACGTTATTATGCTCCACAGAACCGCTGTTGGTCAGTATCCGGCAGATAAAATGGTCTCGCTTGATGAGATTGAAGCGTTGCTTGCTAAAGCGAAAGAAGAAGAGCTTGCGCCTTCAACTTATTTAGACTCGCTATTGCTACCAATTGATACTGCTTTAACTGATTTACCCGTTGTTGAAATTACAAAAGAACAAGGGGGAATTTTTAGTCACGGGCAAGCTGTAGAATTATCAATCGCTTTACCTGATGGTGCAATTAAAGTTGTTGCGGATAATATATTTATTGGTACTGGTGAGCGCAACTCAAACGGTCATTTAAAGGTTAAACGTGGTCTTGCTAGTCAGCAAGACGATTACGTGAAGCCTGAATAAGCAACTAATGTGCCTAACGGTGGCTTATTAGTTGTAGTTGGGGATAATTAGCTTGTAGTTATTCCTACAGTTGGTAGAATACGCCCGCTTAATCGTTTTGGCTGAATTAGTGATCGGCTAAGACACCTTTTAAATTTAATTTTTGGAGTTACTATGTCACTAAGCAATCAAGAAAAAATCGATATCATTGCTAAATTTGCACGTGCAGAAGGCGATACAGGTTCATCAGAAGTACAAGTAGCATTACTTACTTTTGACATCAACAAGCTTCAAGGTCACTTTGCTGATCATAAGCATGACTTCCACTCACGTCGTGGTCTGCTTCGTAAAGTAAGCACTCGCCGTAAACTACTTGATTACCTTAAAGGTAAAGACATCACTAGTTATACTGCGTTAATCAAAGAACTTGGCCTACGTCGCTAAGAACTAGATTATAGAAAAAGGAGCTTTTTAGCTCCTTTTTTTGTGCCTAAAATTTGTGTTTGAAAATAAAACAAATATATAAACCTATTGAATTATATTGTAAAACTCCTATTTCATAGCTTATCAAGCATCGTTGTATTTACCCACTCATTAGCCCAGCTTAAATCTAGTAGCTAGACTCGCATTTTGAAGCAGCTTTGGTATATACTATGCGCGTAGGTAAAAAGGTTTATCTACGCTTATTCACATCATTGCCAATTGTAGTACTTAATTGATTTCCAACTGAATACAATTATGTACTGTAATTGGTACTTTGATGACAACTTATTAGAATACATTTAAGGAATATTTTAAGTGCAAGCAATTATTAAAGAATTCAAACTAGGTCAACATACAGTGACTCTAGAAACTGGTGCAATCGCTCGTCAAGCAGACGGCGCTGTACTTGCAAGCATTGGCGACACTTCAGTTTTAGTAACTGTTGTTGGTAAGCGTGAAGCACAACCTGGCCAAGACTTTTTCCCACTAACAGTTAACTACCAAGAGCGTATGTATGCTGCTGGTCGTATCCCAGGTGGTTTCTTAAAGCGTGAAGGTCGTCCTAACGATGGCGAAACACTTATTGCACGTCTTATTGACCGTCCAATTCGTCCACTTTTCCCAAGCGGTTTTGTAAACGAAGTACAAGTTATTGCTACTGTTGTTTCTGTTAACCCTGAAATCCAACCTGATATGGTTGCGATGATTGGTACTTCAGCAGCACTTGCTATCTCTGGTATCCCGTTCAGTGGTCCAATTGGTGCATCTCGCGTTGGTTACATCAACGGCGAATACGTACTTAACCCTACATTAAAAGAGCTTGAAGAAAGCCAACTTGATTTAGTGGTAGCCGGTACTGATAAAGCGGTACTTATGGTTGAATCAGAAGCTAACGTACTTGCAGAAGACGTAATGCTTGGCGCTGTTGTATATGGTCATGAGCAATCTCAAGCGATCATCACTGCAATCGAAGAATTTAAAGCAGAAGCAGGCAAGCCTACTTGGGATTGGACTGCACCAGCTAAAAACGTTGCACTAGAAGATAAAGTTGCAGCAATTGCTGCTGATAAAGTAGGCGCAGCTTACTTAATCACTGATAAAGTAGCGCGTAAAGAAGCACTTGGCGAAGCGAAGGACGAAGTTGTTGCAGTATTAACAGCTGAACTTGCTGAAGGCGAGTCTCTAGACAAGCAAGAAGTTGGTAAAATCTTCGGTTCACTTGAGAAGAAAATCGTTCGCGGCCGTATCGCTGCTGGCGAAAAACGTATCGATGGTCGTGAACCAGATATGATTCGTGCACTGGATGTAATGACTGGCGTATTACCGCGTACTCACGGTTCTGCTATCTTTACTCGTGGCGAAACTCAAGCGTTAGTAACAGCTACACTTGGTACAGAACGTGATTCACAGTTAATCGACGATTTAACTGGTACTCATAAAAACCACTTTATGCTTAACTACAACTTCCCTCCATTCTGTGTAGGTGAAACTGGTTTTGTTGGTTCTCCTAAGCGTCGTGAAATCGGCCATGGTAACCTTGCTAAGCGTGGTATTGCTGCTGTAATGCCAACATTGACTGAATTCCCATATTCAATCCGTGTAGTATCTGAAATCACTGAATCAAACGGTTCATCTTCAATGGCTTCTGTATGTGGTACTTCACTTGCACTTATGAATGCCGGTGTACCAATTAAAGCGTCTGTTGCCGGTATTGCGATGGGTCTAGTTAAAGAAGACGATAAATTCGTTGTTCTTTCTGACATCTTAGGTGATGAAGATCACTTAGGTGACATGGACTTTAAAGTTGCTGGTACAGCTGCAGGTATCACTGCACTTCAAATGGATATCAAAATCGAAGGTATCACTCAAGAAATCATGCAAATTGCGCTTAAACAAGCAAAAGCTGCACGTTTACATATCTTAGAAGTGATGGACGAAGCAATTTCTGCTCCTTCTGAAGAGCTATCAATGTTTGCTCCTCGCATATACACAATGAAAATCCCACAGAAGAAAATCGCTGAAGTTATCGGTAAAGGTGGCGCAACTATTCGTCAGCTTACTGAAGAAACTGGTACAACGATTGAAATCGGTGACGACGGTACAATTAAAATTGCCGCTACTGATGGCGAAAGTGCAGCTAATGCAATTAGCCGTATTGAGCAATTAACAGCTGAACTTGAAGTAGGTACTATCTACGAAGGTAAAGTTGTACGTATTGTTGATTTCGGTGCGTTTGTAAACATTCTTCCTGGTAAAGATGGTCTAGTACATATTTCTCAAATTAGTACTGAGCGCGTTAATAACGTGGCTGATCACCTTTCTGAAGGTCAAGAAGTTAAAGTTAAAGTACTAGAAGTAGATCGCCAAGGCCGTGTACGTCTAAGTATTAAAGAAGCAATGGAATCAGCAGCACCTGCAGCTGACGCGCCAACTGACGCGTAATTGTTAACTTATTAATCTAGTTATATTAGCTAGATGATAAAAAAAGGGGCTGTTTAGCCCCTTTTTTTATGCTTTAATGAAACCTTATTGGACAAGGTCTGTCTTATATTAATCGCGATATATCTTGGTATTAAGGATTTTAATGATACTCAAACATTTAGCTTTGGCATCTTTTGCTATTTTGTCTTTAAGCGCTTGCCAAACTACAACAGAATCAGAACCAACCCCGATTGTTAATGTGCCATTTACTGCACCTTTAGCCTCTGACTTTAGAAGTGAAATTGCTATTGCACGCTACTCAGAGTTATTGAATAGGGCTGACTTAAGCGAAGAGCAACAAGCTAAGCTTTATTACGACCGTGGTGTACTTTTTGATAGTCTAGGTATGACCACTCTTTCGCGTATTGATTTTAACCGCGCAGTAAAACTTAAGCCTGATTTAGCTGAAGTGTATAATTTTTTAGGTATTCAACATACGCTTATGCAGCAGTATGAAAAAGCCTATGAGTTTTTCGATTCAGCTCTAGAACTTGATGAAGAGCATGAATACGCCTATTTAAATCGAGGAATTGCACTGTATTACGGCGATAGAGCTGGCCTTGCTAAAAATGACTTTAACGAGTTTTTAGCCCGTTCTCCTAACGATCCGTACCGTGTTTTATGGGTTTATTTAGCCCAGGCACACGAGGATAAAGTAACCGCACTTGATGCACTTAAACAAAATGCGACTGCGCTTGATGATTCGCAATGGGCGTATCAGTTAATTTCTCTTTATACGGGCGATATGAGTGAACATGCATTTTTATCAGGCATTAGTGATGGTGTTAGAACTGAGCAAGAATATGCGCAGCGTTTATGTGAAGCTTATTTTTACCTAGCTAAAATGCATCAAGCAGCGGGTGAGCTTTATTTAGCATCCGATTATTTTAGGCTTGCGCTTGCGACTAACGTGCACGAGTTTATTGAATATAAATATGCGCGTTTAGAACTTGAGTTGATGGAAGGTGTTGACGCAAGTTAAGCGTTTTAAATTAATAGGTGTATTACTATGTTGTTTGTTAATTACAGGCTCGAGTAATCACCTTGGCGCTATTGGCTTTTGGCATGTTTTAAATACAAAAGCCAATGTTCTACAAAGTTATTGGAATTCACCAGCTTATTTTTCTGATCACCTAGAGCAGTTACCAAAGACCTCTTTAGCTATACTTGCTCGCAGTAAAATTTCCTCAGCACAATATATGTATTCTCTTAAACTTATTAAAAGCAGTCAGAGTGATACTGCAAAACAATTTTGGCTCTCAGCTATAAATGACTTAACAATCCCAGAGCGTAAAATATTAGCAACAAAGTTACTTGAGCAATCACGTTGGAGCGATTTAGAGTTACTCGCTAGTAAAAACAAATTACCAGCAGGGGATGTGCTAAATCATCTAAAACTTCAGTTAAAAACACCACAGAGTAAAATATCTACCGCGTTTATCCACGATCTTGGTTTTTCATCTTTAAAAAATATAAGTAAGCCTAATAAGCAATGTATGTTTAACGTGCTGACTATGAGCGATCATCGTAGTGGCTTATATAAACTTACAGAGTTTATTAATGCTTATAATAAACAACCAGAGCCCCGTGAAAATATTTTTTGCTTTTCAAAACCAGTTTACGTTGCAGGTATGCTTGAGTGCAAAAGTAGTACTAGTCAAATAGCAAAGTGTGACTGGCAATTATCTAAACTTAATAGCCAGCTTCCTAACAATTTTGATTTTATAGTGATGATGCCTAAAGATGGAACGGCTAATGTCACGAAGGGAACAATGCTAATAAACTCAAAAGCAAAATACAGTATATTTTTGCATGAGCTGATGCATTTTAACGGTTTTGAAGATGAATACGCTTTGCCTAAAACTAAGCAAGCATGGTTGTGTGCAAAAACGGGTTTTGTTGCACCTAATTTATTTATTTCTCATGGTGAGTCGCCGCCAACAGGTTGGCATAAAGCAAAGAGTTGCCAGGTAGGGGGTATTGCTTATAAACCTAGTGAAAATTGGTCTATTATGCAATATCAGCAGTTAGGGCTCTCAGCGCAGTATAGACAACTTTGGTTGAAACATTTAGATATGACCAATGGTAACTTTCATCATCACCCTGGCGCGCTTACATTTGCAAATAAGGCCATATTAAATTAACAATTATCAGTATTAATTAATTGTTTTTTTAGGCTTAATAAATTGTTAGTTCTTGTTTAAAAAACACCCATATAGAACCGCTTTTTATAGACAAAATCAGTGTTTTTCAGTATAACTATAGTCATTAATGTCGTTTAAAAACAGGCAGTAAAAGCATCACTTAGTATTAAAAAGAGATGCCCTGATAAACTTATGATAATAAAAGGCCCTACATTATGACTTTGCTCTGGATACCCTTGTTATCCTTAATTGGCAGTGTTATTTCTGCATGCACAGGTAAGTTATCTCGCAATTTAAGCACTAGTTTAACGGCTCTTGCGCCTTTGACGGCTTTGGGGATTACTCTATACCATGCACCTGCCGTTTTAGCGGGCGAAACCATTCGTTATTCTTTAGCTTGGATCCCGTCAATAGGACTCGATTTATCTCTGCGGTTAGACGGCCTCAGTTTATTGTTTATGTTTATGATTTTAGGCATAGGCTTGCTCGTTATCCTCTACACGCGTTACTACCTAAGCGCTAATGACTCAATGGCTAAGTTATATAGTTACTTAATGCTATTTATGACTGCAATGCTTGGTATTGTTATGTCTAACAACGTCATTCAACTGTGGTTGTTTTGGGAATTAACGAGCATCAGCTCATTTTTATTAATTAGTTTTTGGTGGCATAAATCAGAAGCGCGAAAAGGCGCACGTATGGCGCTTGCTGTAACAGGCGCGGGCGGCTTAGCGTTACTTGCTGGATTGATGCTATTAGGTGATATTGTTGGTAGTTACGACCTAGATGTTATTCTAGCGAGTAAAGCAATAATTCAATCTCATGATTTATACGAAGTAGCATTGGTATTGGTGCTACTGGGTGCGTTTACTAAATCGGCACAATTTCCATTTCACTTTTGGCTTCCTCATGCAATGGCAGCGCCTACGCCAGTAAGCGCGTATTTACACTCTGCGACGATGGTAAAAGCCGGTATATTTTTGTTAGCACGTTTTCATCCTGCTTTAGCTGGCACCGATACGTGGTTCTTGCTCGTTGGGTTAACGGGTTTAGCTACGTTGTTGTTTGGTGCTTATATAGCATTATTCAAACACGACTTAAAAGGCTTGTTAGCCTATTCAACAATAAGCCATTTGGGTTTAATAACGCTATTACTCGGACTTGATACTGAGCTTGCGACTGTTGCTGCTATTTTTCATATAATTAACCATGCAACGTTTAAAGCGTCGTTATTTATGGCCGTTGGTATTATTGATCACGAAACGGGCACGCGCGATATGCGTAAATTAAATGGTATGTGGCGATACTTACCATACACTGCAACGCTTGCGATGGTCGCGGCGGCTGCAATGGCAGGAGTTCCTTTACTAAATGGCTTCTTGTCTAAAGAAATGTTTTTTGCAGAAACGCTACACCAGCAAGTGCTTGGTTCTATGTCGTGGTTAATTCCAGTACTGGCAACTGTTGCAGGTGCATTAGCTGTTGCGTACTCAGCACGCTTTATTCATGACGTGTTTTTTAATGGTGAACCAATTGATTTACCTCGTACGCCGCATGAGCCACCGCGCTATATGCGTGTACCAATAGAAATACTCGTTGTGATTTGTTTGTTAGTGGGTATGTTCCCGCACTTTACAATTGATGGCATTTTATCTGCGGCGTCTTTAGCTGTACTTGGAAAAGAAATGCCAGTGTACGAATTGGCTATCTGGCATGGGTTTAACTTGCCTCTACTAATGAGTGCGATGGCGATTGCTGGCGGCTTATTTATTTATATTAATCGTAAATATCTATTTCAATTTCAAGCATCGTTACCACCTTTAAACGCTAAAAAAACGTTTGAACGTGTGATATTAAGCGTTATTGCTTGGTGTCAGTCAAAGGTAAGCAGTACAGAAAATGGATCGCTGCAGCGCTACCTTGTAATTATGTTAGCGGTGGTATTACTGTGTGCGGGTTGGCCATTATTTGAAATGCAACAACTTGCCGGAAGCATGCCACTTACCCCTGTTGATGTGCACAATGCAATTGGTGCAGGCTTATTGATTATTGGTGCTCTTGCTACCGTTATTTGGCATCGCTCTCGCATGGTGTCGCTATTAATGCTCTCAATTGTAGGATTAATGGTGTCGGTTGTATTTACACGCTTTTCTGCTCCAGATTTAGCGCTTACGCAGCTAACTGTTGAGGTTGTTACTATTATTTTACTTATGCTGGCATTGTTTTTCTTGCCTCAGCATACGCCAAAAGAATCAAGTTCATTACGCGTACTTCGAGACTTAGCAATAGCCTCTACACTAGGTGTAGTGATAGCGAGTATTTGTTATGCATTACTTACACGCCCGCTAGATTCAATCTCAGACTTCTTTATTGCTAACGCTAAAATTGGTGGCGGTGGTACTAACGTAGTTAACGTTATTTTAGTCGACTTTAGGGGCTTTGATACGCTTGGTGAAATTACCGTATTAGGCATTGCCGCATTAGGTATATTTAAAGTACTTTCTCGAATCCCATTATTTATGCCAGCGAGCGACAGCGAAGGGCGCCCATGGGCTAAAGAACGTCATCCAATATTACTGGCGAGTATTTCACAAAGTTTATTACCGCTTGCGTTATTAGTTTCTGCATATATTTTCTTACGTGGACATAACTTACCTGGTGGTGGCTTTATTGCAGGACTGGTAACGTCAATCGCGTTTATTTTGCAATACATGGCGCATGGTACAGCATGGATAAACGAACGCTTTGATGTTAATTATCGCAAAATTATAGCTTCAGGCATTGGTATTTCTTTGTTTACAGGTGTGGGTAGTTGGTTCTTCGATAAGCCATTTTTAACAACTTGGTTTGACTACTTTGATATTCCGTTTGTCGGTAAAACAGAGCTTGCCAGCGCGATTGCATTTGACCTAGGTGTTTACTTAACTGTTGTAGGCGCTACGTTAATGATTTTAGCAAGCTTAGGTAATATGACAGCAGATACCCAGAAAAAAGAGGTAAATATTTAATGGAATTATTGTACGCATCTTGCGTTGGAGTATTGGTCAGTTGCGGTGTGTTTTTACTGCTAAGAGCTCGTACGTTCCCTGTAGTACTTGGGCTTACTATGATTTCATACGCTGTTAACTTATTTTTGTTTTCAGCAGGTCGCCTTACTATTAATAAAGCGGTAGTACTTGGTACTGGCACAGAATACGCCGATCCTCTACCTCAAGCATTAGTACTAACTGCAATAGTGATTGGTTTTGCGATGACCGCATTTGTGGTTATTTTGGCAATACGTGGGCGCGCCGATTTAGGTAGTGACCATGTTGATGGTTATGTGCCTAACACCTCTGCAGATAATAAGGAGCAAAAATGATCCAACATTTAGCTTCGCTACCTATTTTATTACCTATGTTGACGGCAGTTATTTTATTGCTGCCGCCATGTGGTAAAAGCGTCAAAATTCGCCGCTTAGTTTCAATTGTAATGGCAATAGCTACTTTTGCCATTAGTGTGCTTTTACTTGTACATATTAATAATACGGGTATTAATGTTTACGCTATTGGTAATTGGTCTGCACCATTTGGGATAGTCTTAGTCGCTGATATGCTATCTACCTTATTGGTTACGTTAACTTCACTTTTAGGTTTGGGCGCTATTTTATATGGTAGTGCTGGCGATGATGAAAAGGGCAGCTTTTATCATCCACTTGTTCATTTTTTAATATTGGGTGTAAATGGCGCGTTTTTAACTGGCGATTTATTTAACCTATTTGTATTTTTTGAAGTGTTACTGATTGCATCATATGCACTGTTAATGCACGCAGGTGATAAACAAAACACTCGTGCGGCACTGCAATATGTAATATTAAATTTAGTTGGCTCAAGCGTATTTTTAATCGGTTTGGGTATTTTGTACGGTGTACTTGGTACGCTTAATATTGCAGATATGGCGCAAAAAGTATCACAGCTTTCGGGAGATGATGTATACCTAGCAAAAGCAGGTGGTTTATTACTATTAATTGTATTTGCTTTAAAGGCCGCACTATTACCTCTGCATTTATGGCTTCCAAATACGTATTCAAGCGCTAAACCTGTGGTTGCTGCATTGTTTGCGATTATGACCAAAGTAGGCGTTTACGCCATGCTTCGTGTTTACACGGTGATATTTGGCGAACAAGCAGGAGCGCTTGAACATATGGCGCAGCCTTGGCTTTGGGGCTTAGCAATTGCCACCATTATAGTGGGTGCCATTGGTGTTATGGCAGCGCAAGACTTACGTAAACTCACCTCTAACTTAGTATTAGTATCGGTAGGTACGTTAGTTGCGCTAATTGCATTGCAAAATGTAAATGCCACTGCTGCACTTTTATATTATTTAGTGCATTCAACACTTGTTAGTGCTGCACTGTTTTTACTAGCAGACTTAGTTTCAATCCAGCGCGGTAAAGTTGGTGATAGGCTAGTAGCGGGTCGCTCTGTTAAACAACCATTTTTATTAGGTGTGTGCTTTATTGTTGCGGCATTAACTGTAGTTGGTATGCCGCCACTATCAGGCTTTGTAGGTAAAATTTGGATACTTAAAGCCACATTAAATAGTGAGCAAGCTTTACTATTTTGGCCTGTATATTTAGTAACAAGCTTTGCGTTATTGGTAGCGCTTTCGCGTGCTGGCACGACCTTGTTTTGGGAGCATAAAAGTAAAAATAGCGAAAACGCAGATTGTGCAAATGCACACCCGTTGCAGGTAATTGTAATTATAGGTTTACTTGCGTGTTCGCCATTGCTCGTTATTTTTGGCGGACCAATAAGTGAATACATGCTAGGTGCTGCTACTCAGTTACATGATATAAGCGGCGGTATTAATGCTGTACTTAAAGGAGGCATGTGATGAGATTACAAGCCCGTTTTCGTTGGTTACCAACGCCATTTCGTAGCTTATTTTTGTTTATGGTTTGGCTATTGTTAAATAATAGCGTGTCGGTAGGGCACTTAGTATTAGCGACTATTTTTGCAATACTTATCCCAATATTAAGTTTTTCGCTTCGCGAGCCTCAGCCACTAATTTTAAAGCCGGGCTTGGCTCTTAAGCAGTTGCTTATTGTGCTGTACGATATTGTCGTAGCAAATTTACAAGTGGCTTTACTTATACTTGGGCCATCTAAAAATTTGCGTCCGGCATTTATAAAAGTACCGATAGATTTAACTCATGATATGCCAATTACCATATTGGCCAGTAGTGTATCGCTTACACCCGGTACAGTGAGTGCAGAGGTTTACCCAATTGCTGAATCGTTACCTGAGGGTGAAGAGCCAACACAACGCTACTTATTAATACATGTGCTTGACCTTAAAGATGAAGAAGCACTTATCAAACAAATAAAACAACGCTACGAAGCTCCACTAAAGGAGATATTTCAATGTTAGACACCGTATTACTCATTGTTTTTTCGATGATTGGCTTATCATTATTGCTTAATTTATGGCGATTGATCATTGGTCCATCAGTGCCTGATCGTGTTTTAGCGCTCGATACAATGTACATTAACGTCATTGCACTGATTATTTTATATAGCATTAGTATGGATACAGGGCTTTATTTTGAAGCTGCACTGCTTATTGCCATGCTAGGTTTCATAAGTACAGTTGCAGTGTGTAAGTATTTACTACGTGGCGATATAATTGAATAAGGTGAAAACATGATCAGCGAATGGGTTGTATCAATATTATTGTTATTTGGTGGTACGTTTATTTTAATTGGCTCAATAGGCTTAGTTAAACTACCTGACTTTTTTATGCGTTTGCATGGGCCAACTAAAGCAACAACGTTGGGTATGGCAAGTATGCTAATTGCAGCTATGGTTTATTTTGCAAATTCAGGGCATGGCCTAAGTGTTAAAGAAATACTCATTACTATATTTTTACTAATTACGGCACCGATTAGTGGCTACATGCTAATAAAGTCAGCTATTCATCATAAGCTAAAAGCCAAAGAAGGCACTAAAGGCCTAGATAATGTAGAAGACGATTAACATAAAAATATATTTATAAAAGGCCGAATAAATTCATTTTATTCGGCCTTTTTAGTGACTGCTTGTACCCTTTACAAGACTAATTAATAATGTAACTATAAAACGATTATTTATATGAAAGGATATTATTATGGGTAAGGTACTACTTTTATCATTACTGATTTTTTCTAGTAGTTTGTATGCTGAACAAAATATTAAGCAGCAAAAAATAGATGAACTTATTAGTGTAATGAATTTAGATTCAATGGTTGACTCTATGTACGGCCAGGTTGAAGGTATGATGAAAGGCATGTCAGACCAAATGGGCGTTAAGCCTTCTGAACAGGCAATTTTTGATAAGTACTACAGCGACATGACGACGGTATTAAAAACCGAAATGAGCTGGGCCAAAATGCAGCCGATGATGATTAGCGTGTACGACAAACATTTTAGTGAGCAAGAAATTGCCGATATGTTAGCGTTTTATAAAACAGATACAGGGCAAAAAATACTTGAAAAAATGCCTGTTGTAATGCAAGAGTCTATGCAAATGTCACAAAGCTTAATGAAAGATGCTATGCCTAAAATACAAACTTTAGCGCAGCAACTAAGCGACGAATTAGAGCAAAGCCGTAGCGAATCAAACTAGGGCAGCGCATGTTTGGTATTTATGCTGCGTTATCGCCTATTTATGGGGAATAACCACACTACATAGGCTCTGCCTTGCCTAAAGACCAAACAGTCTGCTGTAAATTAAACCACCAATGATCAACACGCCCTTAGATTAATACGCGCCTTACTTAGGCGCTTCTCTCCTGAATTACACCCCCTCCAGATAATACACGCCCGATATCAGCTTAAGTTAATTATGTTTGTGTCATTATATCAATGAGCAACAATACTTAATCAATTTGAGGGATTAAATTCTGCGTTAACAGCGTTAAAAAATTTCTGATATACGAATGCATGGATGCAGAAGCAATTAGTGATAGCAACTAAATAACGAAACCTTTGCCTTGTTATCAACACTATTTTCTTGTCTTAAATTGGTTACTTAATTAAGCGAATTGGTATTATTTTATTAGTTTTAAAATAGTCATTGACCTATGTGTTGCACCTAGGTTTATTATGAAGCTACTGAAACACGACGGAGCTAAATTATGTATGTTAAACAACTCGCCAAGTTAATGGGCGTGACTGCCGATACTGTTCGTCATTACACACGTGTTGGGTTACTTTATCCAATACGCAGTGAAGAAAATGGCTATCAAGAGTATACAAAGCAAGACCAGCAGCGTTTAAAGTTTATTATTAGCTCTCGTCAACTTGGTTTTTCACTCAAAGATATTCAACACATTATAGGCGAGTCAGAGCAGGGGAATTGTCCTTGTCCGTTAACGCGTAAACTCATTACTAAACGCCTAGAAGAAACCGAAGCACTATTTCAAGAAACATTAAAATTACGAAACAGAATGCATGCAGCTCTGGAGCAATGGGATACATCAGCCGATGGTGCAAATGCCAGTGACGTGTGTAGTTTAATAGAATCTTTTGTTGATCCAATAAACGATTCTGCAAATAAGGAGCAGCGTAATGACGACTAATACAAAAGACACCGCGCAAAACTTTATTATTGAAGGCGCTAATTGCGGCAGTTGTGTGGCTAAAATTGAAAAAGCCCTTAATAGCGTGCAAGGCGCGCAAAACGTGGAAATGAACTTTGCTGAGCGTACTGTCCGTGTAGAAGGTAAAGCCCGCGAAAGCACGCTTATTAAAGCAGTCGAAAACATTGGTTATTCAGCTAAGCCAATGAGTAACGAGTCTGATCAAGATGCACTTGATGAAAAAGCAAAGTCGGACGAGGCACATTACAAAAAGCTAATGCGTAATATGATATTAGCGTTAGGGGTCGGTGCACCGTTAATGATATACGGGCTTATTTTTGACATGAGTGTGACCACCGACACACAACGAATAGCATGGTTTTTAGTGGGTATAGTCACGCTTGTGGTTATGGCTATATCAGGTAAACAATTTTACAACGGTGCATGGCAGGCATTCAAAAACCATGCTGCCAATATGGATACATTAATAGCGCTTGGTACAGGTACTGCGTGGTTGTATTCAATGTTTGTGGTAATAGCACCAAACTTATTACCACAAGTCGCAAGACACGTATATTTTGAAGCGTCATCGATGATCATCGGTTTAATTAGTTTAGGGCTCGCTTTTGAAGTAAAAGCACGTGGGCGCACCTCACAAGCAATTAAACGCTTAATTGGCCTGCAACCAAAAACTGCACGCGTAATTCGCGATGGGCAAGAGCAAGACATCGACATTAGTGATGTGGTAAAAAATGATGAAGTACGCGTACGCCCGGGTGAAAAAATCCCTGTGGATGGCGATGTTATTGAAGGCAGCAGTACGGTTGATGAGTCAATGCTTACTGGTGAGCCAATGGCCGTCCGCAAAAAAACGGGCGATAAAGTTGTTGCCGGAAGTATTAACAAAAGTGGCACTTTATTATTTAAAGCCACGCACATTGGTAGCGAAACCACACTTGCCAATATTATCAATATGGTAAAGCGTGCACAAAACTCTAAGCCATCAATAGGGCGCTTAGCTGATGTTATATCAGGAATATTTGTACCAACAGTTATGATTATTGCAGTACTTGCGGGCCTTGCATGGTTAAACTTTGGACCTGAGCCATCAATTGCCTATGCCGTTGTTGCGGTAACCACTGTACTTATTATTGCTTGTCCTTGTGCGCTAGGACTCGCAACCCCTATGTCGGTTATGGTGGGTATTGGTAAAGCCGCAGAGTCAGGAATATTAATTCGAAATGGTGAGTCGCTGCAAACAACATCTAAAATTACCACCATGATTTTAGATAAAACAGGCACTATTACTCAAGGCACACCGCAAGTTACCGATGTAGTTACGTTTAATAACAGTGATGAAAATACAGTAATGCAACTTGTTGCAAGCCTTGAAAGTAGCTCAGAGCATCCACTGGCAGAAGCAATTACGGCATACGCTAAAAAGCAGGGCTTAGCTTTAAGTAAAGTAGCCGACTTTGATGCCATTACAGGTAAAGGTGTAACTGGCAGTGTTGACGGGCAAACATTGTTGTTTGGCAATAAAGCGCTAATGGATAAATACGATGTAGCCGTTGATGATGCAACCGAGCAAGCTCAAACACTTGCCAGTGATGCTAAAACGCCCATGTATTTTGCAAGTAATAATAAGCTTCAAGCTATTATTGCAGTAGCAGATCCTATTAAAGAGGATTCAGTTGAAGCTATTAAACGCTTGCAAGATAAAGGTATCCACCTAGTTATGCTAACAGGTGACAACAAAGTCACTGCACAAGCCGTTGCTAAACAAGTTGGTATTGATGACTTTATTGCAGAAGTAATGCCCGATGATAAAGTAAACGAAGTAACAAAACGCCAAGCAAACGGTGAAATAGTGGGTATGACAGGTGACGGTATTAACGATGCCCCCGCACTTGCGCAAGCAGATGTAGGGTTTGCAATTGGCACTGGTACCGATGTTGCAATAGAAAGTGCAGACATTACCTTAATGCGTGGTTCGTTACATGGCCTTGCTGATGCAATTGCAGTGAGTAATGCAACTATTTCAAATATTAAACAGAACCTATTTGGTGCCTTTATTTATAACGTGGCGGGTATTCCGATTGCAGCCGGCGTGTTGTATCCATTTTTTGGAATACTACTTAACCCTGTTGTTGCCGGTGCAGCTATGGCACTTTCATCGCTTACAGTGGTAAGTAACGCTAATCGCTTACGTTTTTTCAAACCAAATAAATCGTAATTTAAGCTAAGGAGTACATTATGTTGATGATTAATATAGGTGGTGCACTGTTAATAGCCGCAATTATTTATTGGTTTTGGCTATACAAACCAGAGCAAACACAAAGTGATGACAACAAAGTAACGATAGTCGTTGATAACGGTGTTTATAAGCCAGGACACATTAAAGTGGCAGCCAACAAAGAGGTTGTACTTACCTTTGATAGAAAAGACAGCGCGCCGTGCGCCGAAACAGTGGTATTTCCACAGCTTGATATAAGTAAAACTCTGGCAATGGGTGATGGCAATACAGTTAAACTACCCGCGCTTGAAGCCGGTGAGTATGACTTTCATTGCCAAATGCAAATGTATAAGGGCAAGCTAGTTGCTCAGTAACCTGAACTAAGTAGGTGTTGGGGTCGTATAGTTGCCTTATAAAAGTTACGAGTAAGAGTCGCTATATTAAATGAATAAATTAAACCCTAAAAAATTATTGAATAGTAAATGGACCGCAACACCTTCTATAAATAAAGAAAAACACTTCATTATTGTTGAGGTAGAATTTGATGAAGATGGCAATGTAATTGAGTGTATTACCGAGGCTGTTATGTCAAAAAATCAATATCCAATTAGTTGGCGAGATTTAAAAGATAACCAAAAGTGGCTACAAGGGTGGAAGTAGTTCAAATCTATATACTTTACCTCCCACTAGGGCGTGTTGATCTTTGTGGATTGAAATTTGTTCAAACTAGGGGCGATTAAATCGCGGCGCGAGGTTTGTAACCTAGTGGGCTAAGTAAAAACCGAGCAACAAAGAGTTGATCGTCCCTAGAAAGAACCCAAAGGGCAGTGCATGTTTGGTATTTATGCTGCGTTATCGCCTATTTATGGGGAATAACCACACTACATAGGCTCTGCCTTGCCTAAAAACCAAACATACTGCTGCAAATTCACCCACCAAAGATCAACACGCCCTAATAGCGGCACATTTGCAGATAGCTGGAACACGATATAGGTTTGCTTAACTCAAGCGAACCTATATTTTACGGTGCATTAAGTTATGAACTCAATGCTATAACTTAGCTCATATATCACATTCTTTCTGAGTAATTCGCCATTTGGCAACAAAACAGTTAATTTCAAAATATCCTTTAAAAATTTTTATAATAAATCTCAAAAATAATGTAACTGACTAATTATAAATGAATTAATTTTTTAATAGCCGCGAATAAATCCTATGCTACTTCCATGTTCATATTCAGTTTATTTTGAAGACTAACCCAAACGCCCCCCTTATTGGCTTTTTAGCAAAAGTGTGTCTTTTTAATTAAATTTAACTAATTGATTTATAATGGCTTATTGTTTTTAGTTAAATGGCTGTTGCTAAATAGCAACAATAAGACCTCCCCAAATTAAGCTTCTCTCGTTTTATGTCGTTTAACTCATTGTTTTTAAATAATAAATAAAAAGTGGCACCGAAGTTGTTATACCTAGAGTGTATTAAGCAAAACGTGATGAAAGCCAAAGGCCTTAGTCGCAACAACCCAATGAAGGAATACTATTATGAAAACATTTCAATCAACACTAGTACTAATGGCGCTAGCTTCTTCATCAGCGGCTTTTGCAGCAACAGATTTTGATACGCTAGACGTAGATGGTAATGGCGCAATCAGCCAAGCCGAAGCATCAGTGGATGCTGAGCTTTTAAGCAAGTTTGAAGAACTCGATACAAACCAAGATGGTGAGCTATCTGAAGATGAGTTTTCTAAGGCCTAAAATTAAAGCCTTAAGCAGTTAATGCTCTGTAATGTTATCTAAATTCTGAGTTGCCAAAGACAACCTAAGTAGGCAAGGGAGCCTACTAAAAAGAATAACCAGGAAGTGACTAGAGAGCACTATAGAGCAAATTTATTTGGGACACCGCATACTATTGAAGGATTAAATTATGAAAAAGCTACAATCAACATTTGTACTTATGGCTATTGTTTCTTCGTCAGTAGTATTTGCAAACACAGACTTTGAAACACTCGACGCAGACGACAACGCTTCAATTAGTCGCTCTGAGGAATCGGCGCAAGTGATAGAGCAATTTGACGAGCTGAATGTTCAAAGTAGCGGTGGTCCGACAGAAAATGATTTTTTTGAATATTAATTTATAAACACTTTACTCCTAAAGGATCTTTGAAAAGGACTTCTTACCTCTAATCAGGTCACCCCTAATCAGGCTCAAAGCCTAAGGAAACGATTATGAAAACACTACACAAAACTTTAGGGCGTATTGATCTTTGTGGATTGAAATTTGTTCAATCTAGGGGAGATTAAATCGCGGCGCGAGGTTTGTAACCTAGTGGGCTAAGTAAAAACCGAGCAACAAAGAGTTAATCGTCCCTAGAAAGAACCCAAAGGGCAGCGCATGTTTGGTATTTATGCTGCGTTATCGCCTATTTATGGGGAATAACCACACTACATAGGCTCTGCCTTGCCTAAAAACCAAACATACTGCTGCAAATTCACCCGCCAAAGATCAACACGCCCTACCACTTGTAGCCCTTGCTTCTTCTTCAGCGGCGTTTGCTGCGGTAGATTTTGATTCTTTTGATACTGATGGCGACGGCGTAATTAGTAAAACAGAAGCCCAAGTAAACTCGCAACTAGTACAGCTTTTTGATCAATTAGATGCAGATGGAAATGGCGAATTATCTAAAGAAGAGTTTTCGAAGGTTCAGTAACAGGCTCTATATT
>NZ_PJAV01000160.1:0-28742 GCF_002836695.1 Pseudoalteromonas sp. 78C3 | reverse complement strand
TACTTACCTCCAAATATGGGATAACCCCAAGGTAAGTGTGGCTCAAATGGTCAGAATAGGATCTCCGCGTAGCGGCTTAGTTCAACAATTTAATAGTGCGCTCATCGCGCATATTTCTGCCAACGATACGCTCATGTTTTTTATAAATCTTTTTTACCAAATAACTTAATACATTGCTATATATAATTTTTATTAGCACTCAAACTCTCAATAAAAGACAAAATGCGCTCGCCGCTCATTTTCTTGAATATGTGTGCATCACAACTATACTGTATATAAAAACAGCACTATTGTTGGTAATAGTATGAAAACACGTTCCCCATTTTTAAATTACATAGCTGAATATATGCTAGTTCGTCAATATTCATTACGCACCGTCGATACCTACCTAAGATGGATTGCATCTTATATCCATTTTCATAATAAACGCCATCCCGCCTCAATGGGGGACAATGAAGTCGAACGCTACTTAGAACATTTAGTGTTAAAGCAAAACGTTGCACCACGTACGCAAGCTACCGCACTCAATTCATTGTCATTTTTATACAAGCACATAATAAAAAAAGAACTCTCATTAAATTTAAATTTTGCCCGTAGTAAAAAACAAGCAAAGCTCCCTGTAGTGATGACCCCAGAGGAAGTTAAAATGTTGATGGCTCATTTAAATAAGCGCTATATTTAATTGCAGCCCTTATGTATGGAAGTGGCTTAAGAGTAATGGAAGCGGTGCAATTAAGGGTGAAAGATATTGATTTTGATTATAAATGCATTCAAGTATGGAATGGAAAAGGTAATAAACACCGCATTGTTACGCTGGCCACAGAGCTAATTCCTATGCTGAGAAATCAAATTTTGAACGTTGATGACTATTTAAAACTGGATTTAAATAATACGGAATATTCTGGCGTATGGATGCCATATGCTTTAACAAAAAAATATCCAAGTGCCGCAAAATCGCTTGCGTGGCAGTATTTATTTCCTTCTCATATATTAAGTTCAGATCCTCAAAGTGGTGAAATAAGACGACATCATTTTCATCACTCTTGTATTAGAAAAGAGGTTAAAAAAGCCGTCCAAAAATCAGGGTTAACAAAAATAATAACACCTCATACATTAAGACACTCTTTTGCTACTCATCTACTGCAAAATGGCGCCGATATAAGAACTGTTCAAGCTCAGCTTGGCCATTCTGATGTTAAAACCACACAAATATATACTCATGTATTACAGCAAGGCGCTAACGGGGTTGTTAGCCCTTTTTCAAGATTATAAACTTTTCTTTTCAACACCCTAAAAATACATACTTGTTTACAAATCAATACTGCCATCTGTTACTACTTTAAAACACATAAAAAAAGCCCCGCTTGTTTTTACACAAACGGGGCTCCACACTAATTTTTTAATCAAAAATAAAAGCGCCGATACTACGGGCGCTTTGCATCATTGAATATTGTTACTTTAACTTACTGATTAACTACACTTTTAAGCGGATTAATCGGCTGTGCGTTATCGTCTAGTAGATTCATATCAAAATCGAACTCATCTACACGAATCGCTTTTTCACGTTTGATGTTGTAATCAATTAACTGAACGTGTTCAGCTTGCGTGATTACGTTTGCCGCTAGTGCGTTATCAAGCGTGATGTTAAAGCGTATACCTGGTTTAATTACTTTAGCACGTAGTGCTTTTTTAACTTTAGCCAGCTCGCCAAGTGATGCCATTTTAGCTTTGTAAGCTTGCTCATTAATATGATGACCATCGCCTACTACTGGTTTAACTAAATGCGTAATTTGCGCTTTAAATGCGGTATCTAGCTGAGCTTGCTTAGCTAGTTCGCGGATTAAATCATCGCTAATTTTTGGCATTTTAGTTGAGTAGTTCATTGTAATGAAACGAATAAACTTACGTGTACCACTTGCAGGGAAGTTATCTAAAAACTTATGCAATGCTTCTTCAGCACTTTGTAGTGCAAAACGAGTCGCGTAATGGAAATACGGCGCTGCTTGCTCACGGTCACTACTTGATACTTTTTGCTCGTAGTATTTAATTGATGCCATAGCTGCATATAAGAAGCTCATTACATCGCCTAAACGTGCCGATAGCATTTCTGCTTGTTTTAATTTACCGCCAAGTACCAATAACGAAAAGTCTGCGTACACTGCAAGTTTTGCAGATAATTTATGTACTGCTTTTTCGTAGTCACGTACTTCTGGTAATTCAGAATTAGCACTTGCTGTAAATGGTAAAACACCTAACCGGAAAGCACGTAAGCTGTTTGCTGTGCTGTAACCAATTGTTTTACGTAAAATACCGTTAAATTCTTTATCTGCGCCTTTGTCTTCGCTGTGAATTGACTCAACCATAGATTGTAAATATGGGTGACAACGCATAACACCTTGACCAAAGATCATTAGGTTACGTGTAAGAATGTTCGCGCCTTCTACCGTAATGGCAATCGGCTGAGCAACATAACCACTTGCTAATGTATTTTGTGGACCGTTTTGAATCGCTTTACCTGCTTGAATATCCATTGCTGAATCAAGCACGTCGCGACCAAGCTCTGTCATGTGGTATTTAGCGATTGCAGTTACTACTGATGGTTTTAAGCCCATGCCTAAGCCTTCAGTTGTAAGTACGCGCATTGCTTCTTGTAGGTATGTTTTACCTGCAATGTCAGCTAGTTTTTCTTGAATACCTTCAAACTGGCCAATGGCTAAACCAAACTGTTCACGCACTGCTGCGTATTCAGATGCTGATTTAAATGCAACTTGTGCTGTACTAACACCTAGCGCAGGTAATGAAATACCACGGCCAGCACCTAAACAGCTAACCAGCATTTGCCAACCACGGCCGATATTTTTCTGTCCACCAATAACAAAATCCATTGGTACAAATACTTTGTTACCACGTGTAGTACCGTTGTAAAAACGAATACCCATTGGGTCGTGACGATTACCAAGCTCTACACCTGGGTGCTCTTTTGGAATAAGTGCACAGGTAATACCTAAGCTTTCTTTACCACCTAATAAACCATCAGGGTCCATTACTTTAAAAGCTAAACCAAGTACGGTAGCAATAGGTGCAAGCGTTATGTAGCGCTTGTCCCATGTGATCTCAAGGCCAAGCACTTCTTCGCCTTTATACATGCCTTTAGTAACTGTACCAATGTCTGGAATGCCACCTGCATCAGAACCCGCTTCTGGGCTTGTTAATGCAAAACATGGAATGTCTGTACCATTTGCTAGGCGTGGTAAGTAATGTGCTTGTTGCTCTTGCGTACCAAAGTGAAGTAATAGCTCACCCGGGCCTAACGAGTTAGGAACCATTACGGTTACCGCAACTGCTGAGCTTTTAGTCGCAATTGTGCCAACAATAGTAGAGTTTGCATAAGGGCTAAACTCTAAACCACCAAACGACTTAGGAATGATAAGCGAGAAAAAACGCTCTTTTTTCAAGAATTCTAAGATGTCATTTGGTAAATGAATGCCGTTTTGAATCACTGAATCGTCAATCATGCCCAGTAGTTCTTTTACTGGACCGTCTAAGAATGCTTGCTCGTCTGCGCTTAATGTAGCAGCAGGTACGTCGCGAAGTGCACTGAAATCAGGCTTACCTTGGTAGATAGAACCTTCAAGCCATACATCACCCGCGTCTAGCGCTTCTTGTTCTGTGATAGAAATACTTGGTAATACTTTTTTTAGTTTTGTACGTAAACTCATGATTGAACTCATCCGACCAGCTAAATAATAACTACATTACGTCATAAAAAATCGTTTAGATCAATTACTCTATTCAATTAATTAACAGTTTTTTCAATTTATTTTCTTTACCTGAACGTAAACTGTTGAAACACAAAGGCTTACAGTTGTACGCTGAAAAAAAGTATTTTAGCTAAAATGATGAATAAAACAGCAAAAGCGCTAGCGCTGTATCTATTTTTTTATGGGCATAAAAAAACGCAGCACAAATAGGCTACGTTTTTATTCAATTTGTAGAGGCTACATTATCAGTTAATCTAGCTAAAACTACCTAAATTTAAATCAAATTGTATAAGTGCTTCACTTAGTAACTTTAACAACTTGCTTGCCGGTAAAACCACCCGCAAGTTGTTTATTAAGCGCTTGCGATACCGAGTCAGCACTAAAATCTACGGGCGTTATTTCTGGGTGTTTAATGTCGCCACTAACAGCGCCTTCAAGTAACAAGTTGCCCATAAAACTCAAACGTTGTTGTGCACATAAACTATTAGCAAGCCATGCACCACCAATCGATACAACGCTAATATTGGGCGCTCGGTGATACATTAAGTCTTGATCAAAACAAGGTAGCGGATTTAAGCAGGCAATACGTCCGCAAAAACGCATTAACTCAATATTACGCTGAGTACACTCACCACCTATCGTATCAATAACCGCATCAAAGCCTTGTGGGCCAAGTTCTCTGCGGATTTTTTCGCATAGCTTTTTATCGCTATAGTCAAAAACCACATCAGCGCCTAACTGCTTAACCAACTTATGATTACGCTTTGATGCTGTGGTAAATACATCTGCACCGCGCTGTTTTGCATATTGAATAGCAAACTGCCCTACCGCTCCGGCTCCGCCTTCAATAAAAATAGTATCGCCTTCACTAATGCCTATTTTATCTAAGCTAATAAGTGCTGCCATACCGGCGCATGGAAGTGTTGCTGCAATGGCCGGATTTAAACCGCTTGGCACAACCGACACTGCAAAGTTAGGTACTTTGGTGTATTCGCTCAAAGCACCTTGCTCACCAATGTTGGCATGCCACATAACGCGCTGGCCAACATTTGGAAACACACCTTTATTAGCTTTAACCACAACACCTACGGCATCTAGGCCTAAAATGTGTGGATACTGCCATTTACAAAAGCCTGTTTTAGCAAATTGACCATCAACTGGATTTAAACCAACGTACTCTACTTTTACAAGCAGCTCGTTATCTGCACAAATAGGAACAGGCAGCTCAGCATCCGCTAAGTCAATTGCTTCATTTGGTTCTGGCAGTACAATAGCGCGCATTGTTTGCGGGATAATGTATTCATGTAAATTTTCAGTATTTGGCATCAATATAACTCTACTTATTAGTGTCGTTTAACGCATAACTCCATTGGCCATTAAATGACTGGTAAGCATTTACTTTGGCAAGCAGTGAAGAAATTGTTGTTTCAACAGCATTTTCTTGTGCTATTAAAACATCCTGGCGCGCATCTAACAACTCAAGGTAAGGAATTTGACCTTCTTCGTACATTGCTTGTGCTTGTAAAAATGCTTTATTAGCAAAGTCATAGCGCTCATCGGCAAAGCGTTTTTGCTGTGCTTGATTGACCAACAATTGCAATGAAAGTTCACTTTCACTTAGTGCAGTTAATACTACTTGTTGATAATCGCTGTAAGCGGCTTCACTTAAAAACTGCTGCGCGTCGCGCTGTGCTAATAATGCTGGGTAGCTTAATAACGACCATTGCAACTGCGGCGCTACTTGCCACTGTTGGTCGGTATTTTTTAAGCCTGTGCTATCTATACTCACAACCCCTGCAAATGCAGATAAGCTAATATCGGGTAATAACGCTTTACTAGCTGCAACGCTTAAACTATTTGCTTGGCTAAAGTCAAACAGTGCACGGCTAATATCTGGACGTAAGGCAATGGCATTATTAGCGTTTTTTAGTGCTACGCTAAAGTCACGTTCAAGCACGCCTTGCTCGTTTTCAATAGCAATATTTTGCGCTAACTTACCGCTTAGTACTGCAAGAGCAGATAAATCGCTGTATTTTGCATACTCAATAGCAGGCATTAATGCTTGTTGCTGCCTAAGCTGCGCCATAGTACGGTTTAAATCAAGCTCGTTTGCTACGCCTTCGTCAACTCGGGCTTGAAGAACGTCAATACTTTGCTCAAGCGCTTCAATTTGAAGTGTAACAATGTGTTGTTTTTCAACATTACCTTGATAACTTACAAAGCCTTTAACGACTGACGAAACAACTTCAATTTGCAGTAAACGTACTTGCTCTGCTTGGCTCATGGCTGATGCATTTGCAGCATCAACCAACGCCGTTATACGACCAAATAAATCTAGTTGCCAATCAAGTGCAACGTTTGCACTTGATTGGCGGTCAAACACGCTTGGTGCATCGCTTCGAGCTGCGCCAACATTTACGCCACCTTGCGGAAGGTACTGGGCTTTTTGCTCTCCTAATCGCGCTAATGCACTTTTAAGTGTTAACTGGCTTGTTTGCAAATTATAGTTATTTGCAAGCGCACCAGTAACAAGCTCATTTAGTTGATCAGAATTAAGCTTTTTCCACCAGTTTGTCTCATCAGCAACGCTAACGTTACTAGCAATATTAGCTTTAGCAACAAATTCGTTAACGGCTTTTTGCTCGCTCATGGTGTCTATTTTACTCGCACACCCGGCTAAAAACGCAGCGACTAATACTGCACTAACAGTTAGACTTGTTTTAAGTCTTTTTTGCATTAATTTAGTCATGAGTATTCTCCTGCGCTTTATCTTTTTTGTTAGTCACTAACATATAAAATACCGGCGTAAACAATAGGCCAAACACGGTTACACCTATCATCCCTGAGAATACTGCGTTACCCATTGCGTGTCGCATTTCGGCGCCCGCACCGGTGGCAAGTACTAAAGGTACAACACCTGCTGTAAATGCAATTGAGGTCATTAATATTGGGCGCAAACGCATACGACATGCCTCAAGTATTGCCTCTAAGTGCGATAAGCCTGAGTCGTGTCTATCTTTTGCAAATTCAACCATCAATATTGCATTTTTAGAGGCCAACGCGACCAGAACTATTAACGCTATTTGGGTGAATATGTTGTTGTCAGAGCCAACAAACCACACACCTAACAAGGCTGAGAAAATAGTCATTGGTACAATTAATATAATTGCCAGTGGTAAACGTAAGCTTTCGTACTGCGCTGCAAGTACCATAAATACAAGTAATACAACTAACGGGAATACATAAACCATGGTGTTACCGGCAAGTACTTGTTGGTACGTTACTTCAGTCCACTCATATTCAATACCTGTTGGTAGTGTGTCTGCGAGTACTTTTTCAATAGCAACTTGTGCTTGATCAGAGCTATAACCTGGCGCTGGGCTGCCATTTAGTTCTGCACTTGGGTAACCGTTGTAATGCATAACACGGTCAGGACCAATTGTTGGTGTTACTGTTAATACAGAGCCTAGTGGCACCATATTACCTGAGCGGTTACGTACTTTTAAATTAAGTATTTGATCAGGATCTAAGCGGTAGTCAGCATCAGCTTGTGCATTTACCTGGTACGTACGACCAAACATATTAAAGTCATTTACGTACACAGAACCTAAGTAAATTTGCAGTGCATTAAATACTTCATCAAGTGGAATACCTTGAATAAGCGCTTGCTCACGGTCAATATCAATATCCATTTGTGGAACTTGGATACGGAAACTTGAGTACAGGCCCATTAATGCAGGGTCTTGTTGCGCTTTAGTAATTACGGCTTGCAGACTATTAAATAGTGCTTCAAACCCTTTATTAGCTCTGTCTTCTATTTGCAGTTTAAAACCACCGGTAGTGCCTAAACCTTGAATTGGCGGCGGTGGAAATACCGCTACAAATGCCTCATCAATGGCGGCAAAACGTTTATTCAACTGCGCCGCTATCGCCATCGCTGATTGGCTTGGGTCGGTACGTTTATCAAAGCTCTCAAGTGGTGTAAATACAATGCCGCTGTTAGGGCTATTCGTAAAACCGTTCACTGATAAGCCAGGAAAAGCAACAGTATGTGCAACGCCTGGTACTTCTAGTGCAATTTGCTGCATTTGAGCAAGTACATCTTCAGTACGATCAAGGCTTGATGCGTCAGGTAACTGCGCAATAGCCACTAAATACTGTTTATCTTGCTGTGGAATAAAGCCACCTGGTACGGTATCAAATAACTTAATTGTGCCGCCAACAAGTGCAATGTAAGCCACCATTACAACAACGGTCATACGAATTAGTTTTTGTACCAGCTTTTCGTAACCTTTAGCACCACGATTAAATACGCGGTTAAATGGTTTAAACAACCAACGACCAAACAATTTATTAAGTAAACGCGTAAATGCATCTGGTTTTGCATCATGCGATTTTAATAACAATGCAGCAAGCGCAGGCGATAACGTTAATGAGTTAAACGCTGAGATAATCGTCGAAATTGTAATTGTAAGTGCAAATTGCTTATAAAACTGACCTGATAAACCGGTAATAAACGCAGTAGGAATAAATACAGCACTTAGTACTAGCGCAATGGCAATAATAGGGCCTGTTACTTCGCTCATTGCAACGCGGGTTGCTTCAAGTGGCGATAAGCCTTTTTCAATATTACGCTCTACGTTTTCAACAACTACAATCGCATCATCTACAACAATACCTATGGCCAATACTAAACCAAACAACGACAAGGTATTAATTGAGACACCTAACCACTGCATTACGGCAAACGTACCAATAAGTGAAATAGGCACAGCAATTAGCGGAATAATTGATGCACGCCACGTTTGTAAAAATACAATAACAACAATAACTACCAGCACAATTGCTTCAAGCAACGTTGCAATTACCGCGTCAATTGAGCCGCGAACAAATACCGTAGGATCGTACACAATGTCGTATTCAACACCAGTAGGGAAATCTTTAGATAAGCGCGCCATTGTTTCGCGTACTTGATCGGAAAGCTCAATAGCGTTTGAACCTGGGCGTTGGAATATTGGCATTGCAAGTGCTGGTTGGTTGTCAAGCTCTGCACGCAGTGCGTAAGTGTCTTGACCTAAATCAACACGGGCTATATCAGATAAACGCGTTAACTGACCTTCGTCGCCTACTTTAATAATAACTTGTTCAAATTCTTCAATACTGTTTAAACGACCTTTAACGTTTAACAATATTTGAAATTGACTGTCGTTTGAAATTGGTTGCGCACCTAAGCTACCTGCAGCAACTTGCTGGTTTTGCGAGCGAAGTGCTGTTACTACATCTGTCGCTGTTAATTCGCGTGCAGCAAGTGCATCTGGGTTTAGCCATACTCGCATTGAGTATTTGCCAGCACCAAACATGCGAATATCACCTACGCCCGGTAAACGCGCAATTTCATCTTTAATGTTTAAATCAGCATAGTTAGATAAGTAAGCTGTGTCGTGCGTTTTTTCAGGTGAGTATAAATGCACTACCATGGTTAAATCGGGTGATGACTTTTCAGCCACAACACCTAAACGTTGTACTTCTTCTGGCAAACGCGGAAGCGCACTGTTTACACGGTTTTGTACTTGTACTTGAGCACGATCTAAATCGGTACCTAAAGCAAAGGTTACCGTTAGTGTCATGCGGCCATCACTGGTACCTTGCGAAAACATATATAGCATGTTTTCAGTGCCGTTAATTTCTTGCTCCAGCGGTGTTGCCACTGTTTGCGCAATAACGGTAGGGTTAGCACCTGGGTAGTTAGCGGTAACAACAACTGTTGGAGGAACTACTTCTGGGTATTCACTTACTGGTAATTGGAATAGTGATATACCACCAGCAATTAAAATAACCAATGACAGCATGGCCGCAAATATTGGACGCTGTATAAAGAAATGCGAGAATTTCATCAATAAACCTTATTGCTTAGCCACAAGTTGTGCGTTGTCATTTAACAATGTAAATGCCACACCACTTGTATCAATTGTTACTGTTTGCGGAGAGATTGGCATACCAGGGCCTACGCGGGCTGGGCCATTTACAGCAATAACATCACCTTCGTTAAGGCCCGATGTAACCGCACGTAATGCACCGTAACGCTCACCAGTAGTGATAAGTTTGTATTCAAGTACATTGTTTTCGCCAACCGTTAATACAAAACGATTTTTTAAGTCGGTACCAATTGCACGTTCTGGGATAATAATCGCGTCGCTAATAGAGTTGGCTGCAAGCTTAATACGTGCAAACGAGCCTGCGCGTAATTGGTTGCTGTCTTCATTAAATACTGCACGTACACGTAATGTGCCCGTTGATGAATTAATTTGGTTGTCGATAAAGTTAATGTAGCCTTTGTATGCAAAATCGCTTTGACCCACTTTTTGCATTACAACAGTTTGATGGCTCGCAGCAGTAACATCATTGAAAGAGCTATTCCATGTGCGTTCATCAACATCAAAATAAGCGTACATAGCTTGGTTTGAAACAATTGACGTTAATACGCTTTGACCCGCAAGTATGTTATTACCTTTAGTAATATTTGCGCGAGAAATAATGCCATCAATTGGTGATACTACTGACGTAAACTCTAAATCAAGCTCTGCTGAAGTAAGTTGTGCTTGAAGTGCAGAAAGCTGTGCTTCGCGTTGGCGTAGTGTTGAAGTACGCGCTTGTGCTTGCTCAGTTGAGATTGCCTTACGGTCTAATAAGCGTACCGCACGTTTATCTTCACTTTTAGCTTGCTCAAGTGCGGCTTCTGCGCTGTTGATTTGCGCTTTTAAACTAGCAACCACGGCAGCAAATGGGCGAGCATCTAATTGAAATAAAACATCACCTTCTTTAACCACATCGCCTTCTTTAAATTCAATGCTATCGATGATTCCCGATACACGCGGCATTAAAGCAACTTCTTGTGGAGACTCTAAACGAGTTGTATATGTGTGCCAGCTTTGTACCGGCTTAACAAGCACCTGTGCTACATCAATTGGTTGAAGTTGCTGTGCAGGTGCTGATTGAGCTGTGCTCTCATCAGCACAACCCGCAAGTGTTAAAGATGCCGCAGTAAGTGCAGCAGCAATTAGATGTTTGTTCATGAAGACGCTCCATTGTTGATTAGCCTCGCATAATACGGATTAAACCCGTGTGTAAAAACCATAGATTTTTAAATTCATTAATGCCAAAATGGCATCAATAGATTAGTTAAGGTGTAATAATGGATACAACAAGTCGACTTTTAATGTTACTTGAAGTGGTTGAGCAAGGCTCTTTTGCAAAAGCTGCAGAAATACGCAACATAGATCGCTCTGTTATATCTAAACAAATTAGCCGTTTAGAGGATGAGTTAGGCGTTAGGTTACTTAACCGAACCACGCGTTCATTTTCGCTCACAGCGGCGGGTGCCGAAATGATCAAAAAAGCCGCTGAGCTTAGAGAGCTGCTCGGCGAAACCGTACGCATGGCTGAAAACTACCATTTAGAACCGCGTGGCGTATTAAAAATCACTTCTTCAACACTTATTGGTCGTCGTTATTTACAACCTGTACTTAATGATTTTCAAAAACGCTTTCCTCAAGTAGAAGTTGAACTGCGTTTAGACGATAGATTAGTAGATATAGTCTCTGAAGGATTTGATTTGGCTTTTCGTGTAGGTGAGCCTAAAGATTCGTCACTTATTGCACGTAAAATAGCGCGTAACCGATTATTAATTTTAGCTGCACCGCAGTTTATTGAAACTTACGGTATGCCAAAAACAATCGAAGAGTTAGCGCAATTACCAGCAGCAAGCTATGCCAGTAATTCTATTCGAGTAGAAACCATAGATTACTACGATAGTAAAGGTGAACGCTGCGAGCAAAAAATAAAAAGTGTGTTTCGTGCTAATGATGCCGAGTCATTGTTAATGAAAACATTATCGGGAACAACTTACTTTGTTGCCCCTGCATTTATTATTGGTGATGAAATAATACAAGGTAAGCTAGTGCCTTTATTGACCGATGTAAAACTGATGGAGTTTAGTGCGATGTATGCCGTATATCCGCACCGAGATTTACCAGTGAGGACCCGATTATTTTTTGATGCTGTACGCGAGCATTTAGGAAAAGATAAACCGATTTGGGAAAACGGGATCCCCAACTTTGAGCAAATGTATTAAGTAACCCTGCTTAAGCAACTACCGTCTCGTAGTCATGTTCTTTTTTAAACTTACAATACACTTTATTGCGGCCAAATTGTTTTGCTTTGTATAACTGTTTATCTGCTTGGTTTACAAAGCTTTCCAATGAATTAGTACTTTTAAATTTTGCCACACCAATACTGGTTGTAACATTAATTGCAAGGCCGTCAATGTCAAATGTGGTATTTTCAAAACGTGCTCTTATTTGTTCAGCGGTATTAAGTGCAGCCTCTTCATTTGCAAAAGAGCTAAATAAAGCAAACTCTTCACCGCCTACTCTAAATACATACCCTCTACCAAGCACAACTCTTAGTAAAGTGGCCACTTCGATAAGTACTTGGTCACCGACACCATGACCATGCTCATCATTTATCTGCTTAAAAAAGTCTAAATCGAGTAAAAACAAATATAGCTGTGACTTATCTTGTAGTTCTACTTCAAAGTAGTGGTTCATTGAAAGGCGATTACCTGCACCCGTTAATGGGTCAAGTAATGCTAAATTTTTAAGGCGCTTTGAAAAATGTGAGCGGCTCCCTTCAAAAACATGAGAAATCGCCCAAATACTAAAATAAGCACAGATTAAATTAAGGGATAAGTTAAAATTTTCAAAAGGGGCAAGAGTAGACTTACTCCCTAAAATAAACACTTGAATAACTAATAAATTTGCAGAGAAAATTACACCGTATTGTTTACCTAATAACAGATAGTACAAAATAGGTAATGCAAACGACCATACAAACACAGCATTACGAGGCGATGCTAAAGATGTACCCAAAATAACAATTAGCGTTATGAGCACACACATTATCAAGGATTGCCAAAACTGTAGTGGACGGCGTATAAGTGAAATATAAGTAAATATACAATAAATAGAAAAACAGATTTCGATATAGCCAAGCAATGGAAAGTTATTTACGGTTAAATTAAATCCCGCAAATCCTACCGATAAAAAACCAAAACAAAGACACATCCCTCTCAGGACGTCCTTTCTTAATGATTTAGTGCTATTAAGAGCCGCGATATCCATTCTAATCACTTAATAAAAATAAAAAGTAAGTTTAACGTGAAAATACAATTTAACAAGCTTTGTTGATATAAAACCATGTAGATACAACCAGTTATTTACATTTTAGGGATAATGTAGTGTATTTCAGAAACACGTTTGATGCTTTAGTATCACTAAGTGGCTTTAACAACTAGCCACCTAACATGGATAAATTAGTAGTGATACCCGTATTACCTTGGTGTAAAAGGTGAGTTGGCTTTTTGGTCTTAATATAACGAGATAACAATGCCATTAATTCACTGTTTGAACTGTCGTTCATATATTCTCTTAGCGAAATACCCTCTTCAGAAAACAAACACAAGTGCAGGTTCCCTTTTGCTGTAACCCTTAATCGGTTGCAGGTACTACAAAAGTCGTTGCTGTAAGGCATGATCAAACCAATTCTGCCTTGATAATCAGGATGAGCAAACTCTTGAGCAGGCCCTGCTGATGCACTACGCGCAACTTGCTGCCAACCCGTTTGTAATAACTGAGTTTTTAAAACTTGCCCAGAAACATGATTAGCATCAAAAAAGGCTTTGTTGTCGTTTGTTTGCATCAATTCTATAAAGCGGATGGTAACGGGACGGTGTTTAACCCAATTTAAAAATGTATCAAACTCTTTTGCGTTGTATTGCTTCATCAGCACGCTGTTTATTTTTACCGAATCAATACCCGTTTCAAGCGCAGTATCAATGCCTTTCATTACTGAGGTAAATTTGTCATGCCCAGTAATGGTGTTAAACATGCGCGAATCTAAACTATCAATGCTTACATTAATGGCGTTTAAGCCTGCATCTACCCAGTCATGAATATTCTTATGAAGAGAAAAACCATTGGTAGTCATTGCAATTTTTTTTATGCCCGCGACATCTTTTGCCGCGCGAACAACATCTATAAAATCTTTTCTAAGGGTTGGCTCTCCGCCAGTGATCCTTACTTTTTCGATACCATGGTGTGCAAACGCTTTAAGCGTGTTGCTAATTTCATCAATTGTGAGAAAACCACGGTCATGACCGCCCTGATAACCATCTGGTAAACAATAAACACACTTAAAATTACATACATCAGTAATAGACAAACGTAAGTAACTAAACTCTCGCCCTGTTGGGTCGATTAGCATAAATAAACCTTAACTAATATCAACAAGTAATAACAACCTAATACCAATTTGCAATAATACTTAATCATTTAATTAAGCAAATTGGTATAAACAACGCTACTTATTGATACATAAATAATAATTACATAAATATATTTAATAACTTAAAGGGGCAGCATAAAGCATACCCCTTTAGTTATTTTTGTTTTACGCTTCTAAGCCTTTTTTAAGTTCGCTTGGCTTCATTGGTAGGTCACGTAAACGCACGCCTACTGCATTAAACACAGCATTACCAATAGCAGGAGCAACCCCTATAACGCCAGGTTCGCCTAAACCAACTGGAAACTCATCACTTTGTAAAAATTCAATGTCAATATCTGGCACATCTTGCATTCTTAGCGGTAAATAAGTATTAAAGTTAGTCGCTGATACCTGTCCATCTTTATACGTATTTGATTCATGCAATGCAAGGCTGCTGCCCCATAGTAACGACCCTTCAATTTGCGCCAGTGCGCCATCTGGGTGAACTATTAAGCCCGCATCTACAACAACATAAAGCTTTTTAAGCGTTATTCTACCACTATCACGGTTAACGTGAACATGCGCTGCAGTTGCAAGCCATGCTGGCATGGTACGCTCTTGCCCTGAACTTACAGAAAAGCCAATGCCTTCATCTTTTGCTAATTTAACAGAAGCTACTTTGTCAGATACTGTTTTAAGCACATTACGTAAGCGCAGTGCTCCGCCAACGCTCTCAGGTGCTTTACCCGCTTGCTTGCCTTTACCGTCTAACATTTCAATTCTAAATTGAACTGGATCTTTGCCTTGCTTATGGGCAATTTCATCAATAAACGACTCAAGACTCCATGCAATCCAACCTGGTCCTACTGAACGTAACCAACCTGGAGTAAAGGTGCTTTGTGCAACTTCGTTATTAATAGCGCGCGCACGATGACTGCTCATGCTATACCAGTGATCAGCGCCTGATGCCGAAAATGCATCAAATTTACCTTTACCATCAACACCCGGTGATAAAAACCCAGGTGCCATTGCTTTAGTAGGCCAACCTGCAGCAAATGCATGCTCTAAACCAGTAAAAGTACCGTTTTTATCAAACGACGCCGTCATTTTTGCAGCAGATGCAGAACGAGACTGATCGAATAAACTATCGTCTGCTCGTGTAAATACCAGTTTTACTGGTTTACCTACTGCTTTTGCGGTTAGAGCTGCAGGTACAGTCCAGTCACCAAATAATCGACGACCAAAACCACCACCTAAATAATAAGGACGAATAATTACTTTGTTTTGTTCTATTTCGAGTGCTTTAGCAAGCGCAGGTAACGTAAGTGACTGCCATTGGTTACCAGTATGAATAATCCAATTTCCGTCTTTAAATTCTGCAACCGCATTTAATGGCTCTAGCTGATAATGACTTGCTGTCGCTGTGGTATACATTGATTCTAACGACTCACTGGCGTCTGCTTGGGTTTTCTTTATATCGCCTTGATCAACAAATAAAGTACCCGAGTCGCGTTGCTCGCATAATCGCTTACCTTCTTTTTGAATATCAGCTTCAGATATATTTGCTGACTCACCCTTTTTGTAACTCACCTTTAAAGCATCTACTGCTTTAATGGCACTTGGGTAACTATCAGCTAATACAACAACCCAGCCTTGCACTGTGTTACTAGGGTCATTTAAAATTTCATAGCCTTTGTAACCTTTAATAGCTTTTGCTGCACTATCGTCAACGTTTGTTACTGTGCTGCCATAACGGGTTGGCGGTATTACTGGTCGCGCGTACAGCATGCCTTCAACTTCTACATCTATCCCATATACTGCTGTACCATTTGTTTTGGCTGGTATATCAAGCGCTTTAAAGTCTTGTTTAAGCCCAGTTAAATGACGTTTATTAGCAGGTTTTAGTGGAAGGTTTGCAACTTCATCACTGGTGAATGTACGATTAAACTCGCCTTTTTTAACTATGTCAGCATAACTAACCGATTTTTCGCCTGCAATAATATAGCCCTTTTCAGCACGACATTTATCTGCAGGCACGCCGAGCATTTTAGCTCCGGCTTCTATTAATGCAATTCGACCCGCAGCGCCGGCTTGAGATAATGGCTTAAAGCTTTGAAATACAGACCACGAACCACCCGTTACCATAAAGCCCCATTTTTCATGGGTATCTACGTAGGTAATTGATACTTTATCCCAATCACATTCAAGCTCATCAGCCACAATGCGCGCAAGAGCAGTACCAATATGTTGACCCATTTCAGCTTTAGCAATACTCACTTCTACGGCGCCGTCGGTGCTCATAGTCCACCAAATAGTGGGTGAAAAAGCTTGTTGCGCAATTGATTCTTTTGCACTGAGCGAACCCGAAAATAACGCAGGGGCAAACGCCATGACTAAGCCTGCGCTAGCAGTGCCAATCATAAACGAGCGACGATTTAAATTAACGGTTTCGCTATTTTTTTGAAATAATTTTTTCATCATCGGCTCCAGTTAAGCGTCTTGTGCATTTGGATCAAATATATTTACTACACTTTGTGACTCATCTGCAGCGCGTTGAATAGCCGTTTTAATACGTTTATAAGCCATACAGCGACAATAGTTACCATTCATATGGCTTACTATTTCTTCATCTGAAGGACTTGGGTTAGCTGCTAGTAATGTAGCAGCTTGCATTATTTGCCCCGACTGACAGTAACCGCACTGTGGTACTTGCTCTTCAACCCATGCTTTTTGAAGTGGGTGTTCGTTATTAAGCCCTTCAATCGTAGTAATGTTTTTTCCTGCAATTGCGCCAATTGGTAAAACACATGAGCGAGTTGCTTGCCCATCTAAATGCACCGTACACGCACCACACATTGCAATACCGCAACCAAACTTCGTACCTTTTAATCCAATTTCATCGCGAATAACCCATAACAATGGTGTATCTTCACTTGCGTGTGATTCAACCACCTTGCCATTAATTGTAAACGTCACCATAGCTTGCCCCTTGATTAAGCTTTATAACCCGTGTTTAAATTATTTAATTTAAACACGGGTTATAACAGTTAAGATTGTTGTAACTACTAATCCATAACACATATAGTTACCGCATCAGCTACATTAACAGCTAAATACCATAACCACTGCACTAAAGCGTTAGCGCAGCTAAAACTTATTTTGCCCTACTACTATTTTTTCACTCATTTTTAGCTATAAAATTACTTAGCTGCTTTTGAGTATCTATGTCTAAACTCGCACTACGTAAACTAATTGTATTGACGACCTCACTGCTGGAGCGCAGTAATTGCTGTGCACCTCTATCTGAAGTTAAGCTTGCAAGCTGAGATAAATCAACCGCTGGGAATATAGCGGGTACACCTAAACGCTCGCCATAGTTTGCGCACCAGCGCGATGGATTACGTGTAAAACCAGTAACTAGCTCACTTAAGTGCGCTACTTTTAGCTCAACCTGATCCGCGAGCATAAATAAAATCCCATCAAAGGACTTATTTTTAAACACTGTTTGAGAAGCTATCGCGATTGAATTACCTAAACCTTGGCTCCATTGCTTGTTCTCAATGAGCTCTATGTTTTTATAACTTGCCAGTGCTTGTGCTACTTCTTTATGCCATGCCCCGGTAACTACATACACAGGTGTGTCATCAAGTGCTTGAAGTGTATTTACTGCATGCTCAATCATTGTTTTGCCAAACCCGATATCAGCCGTTAATTTACAGCCGTTAAAGCGAGATGATTGACCTGCGGCTAAAACAACTTTTGCAATTAGCACGCCTCTTGCCCCCAATGGCTTAGCGATTGGGCATCTTTATCACACAGCACTGCATGTATTTCGCTGATCAGCGATAGTGCAATACTCTCTGGCGAGTCGCCGCCTAAATTTAAACCGACAGGCCCAAAAACAGGAGACTTTATTTGTGAAACACGCGTATTTGCGTGCTCTAAAACTTGTTCACGTCTGTGCTTAGGTCCCAATAACCCTATGTATTTAAATGGAACATCTTTAAATTGAGCCAACGTACTGGCGTCAAGTTCAACGCTGTGAGCCATTAAAATAGCAGCATCTACTTTATTAGTTATGCAATATTCTTTTAACTCACTCGGTGTGGAGCGCAAAATAGCATCTGCATTTTTAAAGTATTGCCTTTTTGCATTGGCAGCGCGTGTATCCCATACAGTTACACTCCAACCAAGTTGTTTGGCAAATGTATAAACCGGAACTGCATCGGCCCCACCACCCACTATTAATAAATGAGGCGGCGGATAAATAGAAGTTTGCAAGCACGTAGCGCCTTGTAATTCTACCAACTGCGCTTTGCGGTTCATTGATAAACCATGTAACTCATCATTTTGCGTAAATACACCACTGCCGGCTGGCAAAATGGGGCTTACTTGTTGAAGGTATCGCCCTGGTTTATTCTCATTAAGTGCTTTAGATACAAGCTCTAACTGTAAATAGTCATTAGCTTTGTGAATGGGCTGCAGTAAAATGTGTACTATGCCCCCACAACCAATGCCAAGTTGAAATGTTAAATCGTCTTCATCGGTGGCATCATAACTAATGGTTTTACTGGTTAAAGTACTCATTACTTGTTTAGCGTGGCGCTGTATGTCAGCTTCTAAACAGCCTCCTGAAAGCATCCCCAAGCGCTCGCCTAGGCTCGAAATAAGCATCATAGCCCCTAGTTTTCTGTAGCTAGAGCCTTCAATTTTGTACAAAGTAGCTAAAACCCATTCTTGGTTGTCCCTATTGAGATACCAAGTGTTTAAGATACTTTTCAAATCTGTAACCATATATTGCCCTTTAAAAAGCATTTTTTGCGTTTAAAAACAAACCAGCCTAAACAGCTAATTTAAAACTTAATAATTCACGCACAATTTAGTTTTCTATTATATCGTTTAAGGTCTCAATTAACTCATCAAATTGATCATTAACGCTTTGGCGTTGTTTATCATTTAGAGTTAGGTTTAATTCGTAGAGTAAATTTATATATAAATTTAAGTTTGCTTCATTGCTTTTCAATAGTGCATCGCTCATATAAAGTTCGCGCTCTTCAATAACCGTACTTAACTGATTTATAAATTCTTTTTTTGTAATTTCAGCATTTGTAAATACCTGTTTGGCTGCATTTAAACGGTTTTGCTTGTACTCTAACCACAGCGCTCCTGAGTCTTGATGTTGCTCATTAGTTGATTTAATCAGCGCTTTTTGTTGTTTATTAAGCTTGCCTATCCACTGCTCGTAGTATTCAAATTGCTCTTCCAAACGCTCACTTTTTCGCTCAAGCGGGGTTTGTTCGTTAAACTCTTCACGTTCGTCGTTAATTTTTATTTGAATATTGTTTAAAAGCTCACCTCTTTGCTCACTTGATAAGGTTGCCCCAAGCTCAGCTAAAGGCAGTTTTGCGTACCCAAGTAGGTTCTGCCAATGTTGTTTTGCAAGCACAACCTGTGTTTTTAATTGTTTAGCCTCCAATGTTTGGTTAAACAATACTTTTATATTTTGTATGTCTTGTCTGTAGGCGGGTAACTGGGTAGTTCGGTGCCAATTTTGTGTTGTTGTAATTATGTTTTTTAGCTGTGTATTTTGCTTTTTATTTAAATCAACATAATCATCAACCCAAAACGATGAAAGCCAACTCAAATTCTTGTAAGTAAAAGATGCCGAACAACTACATAAAAACAACATACTTACAGCAAGGCATATCTGTTTTAGTTTTTTTGCTTTGAAATTATTAAGCATAACCTTCTCTATTATTTAGATTGTGGCAAAGCTCAAAACTCATTTGATAATAATTATCATTTAAGTATTGACTTGCATTTAGATCTAACTGATAATCGTTCGCACAAACACAGTGTAACGACCTCAGTGCCTACGGAAGAATATTCAGCAAGGATGCTGACACATTAAAAGAAGAGCGTGCCGCTTCGTGTTATTACTTACTCGACCCAAGTAATAACATCAAATATCACATTTACTTGCTACATTGCTCATATTAGTGACGGTTAATATGACTCAAAAAAGCCCTAACGGGCTTTTTTTATTTCTTTAAATTTTCTATAAAATCTGTATCTTACACTTCTTAAACTCGTTTACTTACCTTAAAAGTCCACCGCGCTGTTATTTACATTTTATACGCACGATCTGATAAGGTATCGCCTTGCGTTTACGCTAAAGCTGGCGTAAAACATAACAGTAGGCACCCTTTTTTGCATCTATTTATAATAACCGATTTAGTCTCTACTTAAATGCATTGAGTATTAAACGTTTGAAATGCCCAAATAGTGCAAAAATTTAATAATTTAGCATTTAACTAAAGTCTGTTTACCTTTCGGGATTAAAACTTGTTCTATTTAGACGCTATTTAATCGCGGCAAGATATACTGGCCCTAAAACCTATCGTAACTATTACTAATTGGAGACATTAATATGTCACAGTTTAATTTGAAAGCACTCGTTCTTGCTGGCGTTTTACTTGCCAGCCCTTTCGCTCATGCAACATTAGAAGATGGCATAAGAGCAGCTAACGAAGGTGAATTTGCAGTCGCCCTAAAAGAATTTCAATACCTTGCCGATAAAGGTTTTGCGCCAGGAATTTACGAACTAGCTAAATTATACGAAGGTGGATACGGTGTAACACGCGATTACCGCAAAGCAGCTGCGCTTTATCAACAAGGCGTTAAAAAGAACCATCCGGATTCAATGTTTGCGTTAGCTGTTTTATACGACGAAGGTAAAGGCGTAAAGCTTGATCACCAAATGGCTGTTACCTTATTTGAAAAAGCAGCCAATAAAAACCTGCCTGCGGCTCAGTTTAATTTAGGTGTAATGTATTCCAATGGCGTGGGCGTTACACGAGATTATGAAGCGGCACGCAACTGGTACGAAAAAGCAGCTGCAAACAATTACTCTTTAGCACAATTCAATTTAGCCCTCATGTATTTTGAAGGGCTAGGTATGCCAAAAGATTTAGAAAAGTCATACATTTGGAATACTATCGCTGAGTACAACGGCAATATGCAAGCGAGTCATAGCCGCAAACTTGATGAGCGTAAAATGCTGCCTAAAGAAATTGAAGAAGCTAAAGAAAAAGCCGATGCCATTTATGCAAAAATACAAGTGGGTACTTATGCTGGCGAAGGTCGCTTATTTTAAAGTCTTATTTTAAAGTCTTATTTTAAAGTCTTATTTTAAAGTCTTATTTTAAAGTTTAAGAGTTTAAGACCTTAGTTTGAAACTAATCTAAAAAGGCTGAATTACATAACGTAATTCAGCCTTTTTAATATATCTTGATTTAACAAGTTCAAAATCTATTCAACTTTACAAAATCAACACACTCTTATTTTATGTAAAGCCACTTTAGTAGCTTAATAAGAAGTTTGCTTTGTTTTAGCAGCATAACAATACGAGGATTAAACGAGCCCGATACTAACGTGTTTTTAGCATGGCTAAACGTTAAAAACCCTTCTATGCCATGATAATGCCCCATTCCTGAATGCCCTACACCACCAAAAGGGGCATCGTCAGCAGTTACTTGCACTAACGTATCGTTTATTGCCACAGTGCCACTGATTGTTTGCTTCATAATGTATTCTTGAGCGTGCTTATCTTGCCCTAAAATATAAAGCGCTAACGGATGGTGATGGGCTTTAATATAGTCAATTGCGCTGTCGAGCGTGTCATAACTCATTATTGGTAATATTGGACCAAATAACTCATCTTGCATAAGCTGCATTTCGTCAGTAACTTGAGTCACTAAGTGCAGCCCCATACGATGTTTTTGCTCATCTTGCTGGTTTTGCTCAAGTGGCTTAATAATGTTTGCGCCAAGCTCTTGTGCTTGCTCTAAATAGGTTGCTAAACGTTTATAGTGTGCATCGCTAATAATAGAAGTTAAGTTTTTACCTTCAACACCGTCTTTAAAGTGCTTTTTATAAAGCTCGCATAATTGCTGAACCAACTGATGCTCAAGCTCCTTGGGTACAAATACGTAGTCGGGAGCAACGCATATTTGCCCTGCGTTGGCCATTTTTCCAAACAGTAAAGCTTGCGCCGCTTTTTTAATATCGGCATTTTGCGTAATAATAACTGGCGATTTACCACCGAGTTCGAGCGTTACTGGTGTTAAATTACGACTCGCTGACGCCATTACTAATTTACCAACGGCCGATGACCCCGTAAATAATAAATGAGCAAATGGCAGTGATGAAAACTGCGCGGCTACGTCGCTACCGCCTTGTATTATTTTGCAATGCGTTTGCATGTCGTCTTTAAATATTTTTTCGATAACGACGTTTGTGTGAGGTGTAAACTCGCTTAATTTGAGCATCACTCTATTACCAGCAGCTATGGCGGTAAGCACAGGTACTAACGCTAACTGAATGGGGTAATTCCACGGTGCAATAATACCAACGACACCTTTTGGCTGGTAATTAACACTTACTTTTGAAGGCCATAAACTTAAACCCACAGAGCGATTACTTGGCTTTGCCCATTTTGGTAGCTTTTTGATAATGTGCGCGAGTGTTTGAACCGTAGGTAATATATCGCCAAGTAGAGTATCGAAAGCGGTTCTGTAACCAAAGTCTTTTGAAGCAGCATCCACTAGCTCTTGCTCAAGTTCAACAATACGTACACGGAGTTTTTTTAATAAAACGAGACGTTTATCAATTGGCAAGTAAGGTGTTTCGAGAAAGCTTTTTTGCAATTCATCAAATTGGGGAATTAAAGGCATTGCCTGTGATGTGTCGGTGCTCAAAATAGATTACTCAATTTTTAAAGTTACCGCAGACTATAACCTTGTTCTGTTTTTCGAGCAATAACACTAATTATCTAAAAAAGAGCTTCTTGAGCAATATAAATAAGTATAAAGAGTAGCTTTGTTTAAAACTGTAAATATAAACAAAGCTACTGGTTGGAACTAATTTAGTACAGCTTTAAAAGCCAAATACTTGCGCTGCGATAGTCATTGTCACTAGCGTAATTAATACAATGGCGACAATATTTAGCACAAAGCCGGCTCTTATCATGTCGCGCATTTGAATTTGCCCTGAGCCAAACACAATAGCGTTTGGTGGTGTTGCTACAGGCATCATAAATGCGCAACTACACGCAATAGCAGCAGGAATAACCCATACAAGGGGTGAACCTGTTATCGATTCAGCAACAGGACCTAATAACGGTAAGAAACCTGCAGCGGTTGCTGTATTGCTTGTAATTTCAGTTAAAAATGTAATTAAAGCAACCACAACAAGTACGCTCATAACAAGAGGAATCGCACTTGCGCCTTCAATCATGTGAGCAATAAACTCGGCAAGACCTGACGATTTAATTTGAGATGCAAGCGTAAGTCCGCCCCCAAACAATAGCAATACGCCCCAAGGCACTTGTGAGGCGTTTTGCCAATCAAGAATACGCTCATCACTGCCTTTATTAGCAGGCATTACAAACAGCAGTAATGCAGCAGCAATTGCAATTGTAGTATCTGAAATTTTAAGCCCTGTTATGTCGCCAAGTATAGGTCTAAATATCCAACACAGTGCTGCTAAAACAAACACAAATAACACGCCTTTTTCGGCACGTTGCATTATACCTAGGTTTTTTAGCTGCGTTGAAAACACCGCTTTTGTATCAATTTTTTGATCGTTTTTAACATTAGCATCTACTTTATACGCAAATTTGGTAAGCCAAACCCAACTAATAATAAGCATACTTAAAGACAGTGGTACGCCTACAATCATCCACTGAGCAAAGCCTATTTCAATTTGGTAACTGTCAGATAGGTATGCAGCCATTAATGCATTAGGCGGTGTACCAATTAAAGTAGCAATACCACCAATGCTTGCACCATAAGCAATTGATAGTAGCAATGCTTTGCCAAACCCTTCATTACTTGGGTCTGATTGCTTAACCAAATTGGTAATTGAAAGTGCAATAGGTAGCATCATTACGGCTGTTGCGGTATTAGACATCCACATCGACAAAAATGCAGTTACAAGCATCATTGCTAAAATTTGCAAACTTGGCTTTTTACCCGCATATAACATGGTGCTAAGCGCTATACGTTTATGTAACCCCCATCGCTCCATAGCGATAGAGATTAAAAATCCGCCTAAAAATAAAAATATTAACGGGTGCGCATACGGTGCAGCCACACTTTTTATGGCTTCTATATCAGCAAGTGGTGATATTACCAAAGGGAGCAAAGCTGTTGCTGGAATTGGCACTACTTCACTTACCCACCACGATGCCATCCAAAACGCTAAACCTGCGGTTTTAAATGCCGCAACCGACATTCCTGTTGGCGGATCAAGTAAACATGTTAATAGCATTACTAAAGGGCCCAGTACTAAAAAAAGCCATTGAAAATGTCTGTTCTTATCTGGTTCTTGCGTCAATATATTATCTGTCATGGCTAGCCTCTAAAACTTGTATTTAAGACCAAGCGCAACACTGCTGTCGTCTTGTTCTTCTAAATTAAGATCGGTATATAAAAGATAAGCTGTAGTTTGCTTATCAAATACATAATCAAGGCCTGTGCTCCATTGCGTTGCCTCAGATGCTTGACGAAGAGTTGAGTCATCTTTAGCAAATTGAATTTTTGGCACCCACTTATCAAGTGTATAACTGGCACTTAATACGTAACCATTGCCCGACTTTGTGCCATCTACTGATTCTGAATGTTGGTATAACGCACCAAGTTGTAATTGTTCGAACTTATAAACACCAACAAGGCGGCTTGCTTTTACATTGTTAAGTGAATCTACATGACTGAACGACACATAATATGAAGTACTTTTTAAATTACGGTCGCCATAAATAAGCGTAGCAGCAAAGCCTGCTTTATCGTCTTTATTGTCATCTTTTGGCGCATAAGTAAATGAAAACTGCGTATTATGCCAATAGTTTGAGGTGTAAGTTATAGTATCACCGAGGCGGTCTTGGCCTGCAATAACCTGTGCCATATCGGCTTGAGTTTCGTTAAAGTTATCGAGTTTACCTTCAGAATATTTAAAACGAGTGTCGTTACGACCTACAACAACTTCACCAAACGCGCCTTTTAAACCTAAGTAAGTATTACGTGCTGTGAAAGGCTCTTGCGTATCATCTTCTTCAAAACCTTTAACTTGTACCTCATATTTAAAAACAGCACTTAAATATTCGTTAAGTTTATGATCGCCCTTAATACCAATACGCGAGTATGGCGCTTCAATTTGAGTACCCTCTTCGGCATAACGCATTATGCCCGTATCAGTACTGGCAATTTGTACTTCGGCTTTACCGTATACAGCGTACTCTGCAGCAAAAGATGTGTGTGAAAATGTAGCTAAGCAACCATAGGATAGAAATAAAATACAGGTGTGTGTAGTTTTTGTCATCGTGTGCCCTAATTATTAGAATCTACTTGTTGTAGCGCTAATAAGGCAACTTTACTGCCAAGTGTATAAAAGCAATCTATTTCAATAGCTTACTAAAATAAGTCGTTTAATTTAAATAAAAGCGTGTGAATTACCACACATAAGAAAGTGGGTCTTGTCACCAAACCCACACATTTAGTCAGTAAACATATCTCTATTAAGATTGTATTTACTCATTTTATCGTAAAGTGTTTTACGAGCAATTTGCAGTGTTTCCATGGTGTTTTTAATACTGCCGTGGTTTTGCTCAAGCGCGTACTCAATAAGTGACTGCTCATAAAAAGAGACTTTTTCAGATAAGCTTAAATCGGGAGATAAGCCACCTAATTGTTGTGTTTTAACTTCAGCAAAGGCAAGTTCGGCACCAAGTAATACAGCTCGCTCTGCTTGATTTCTTAGCTCTCTCACATTGCCCGGCCAGTCATAGGCAACTAACCGCTGTTGTATTTCGTAATTTACTGCCGCCGGCGGCTTATGATAGCGAGTTGCAGCAATAGAGCTAAAGTGTTTAAACAAAAGTAATATGTCAGCTTTTCGCTCTCGTAATGGCGGAATATTAACGTTAACCAAACTAAGTCTGTAATATAAATCAGCTCTAAAATCACCCTTTTCAACTAACGCAAGTAAGTCTACTTTTGTAGCTGCAACAATTCTGATGTTTAAATCAATTGCTTTGTTATCGCCTACAGGTGTTACTTTTCGCTCTTCTAATACGCGTAATAACTTAACTTGCAGTGCCATTGGAGTGCTTTCTATTTCATCTAAAAAGACCGTACCACCTTGTGCATATTCAAACTTACCTTTTCGACTTTGAGTAGCCCCTGTATATGCACCACTTGCTGCACCAAACAATTCGCTTTCTATTAACTGCTCTGGTACTGCGCCACAATTAATAGCAACAAAATTACAGCTAGAGCGATTACTCTGATCATGTAGATACCGCGCTACAAGTTCTTTACCTGTGCCAGTTTCACCTTCAATCATTACATCGGTTGGGGTATCCATAATTGTGTTTAATAAGTGCATCATGTGTTGCATTTTAGGTGTGTCACCTAGTATGCGTACACCTGGGGCTGAGGTTTTCTGTACAGCTACTTTTAATGCGCGGTTCTCCATAACAAGGCTTCGTTTGTCGCACGCTCGTGCTATGCAATCAAGAAGATGTTCGTTAACTGGTTTTTCAAATAAATCATACGCACCTAATTGCATCGCTTTAACTGCTATCGATACATCAGCGTAACCAGTTAAAAATATTACAGGGAGCTCACTATCAAAAGCCGTTATTTGCTCTAAAAGCGTTAAGCCATCCATGTTCGGCATATTTATATCGCTCAGCACAACTCCAGCAAAGCGCCTATTGAGTTTGCTAAGAGCGGTACTTGCGTCATTAAAGCAATCAACGGTGTATCCTTCGAGAGTGAGCAATTGCTTTAAAGAGTCTCTGATCATTGCTTCATCATCAATGACTATTATGTGATTACATGGAGAGCTGTCAATCATCTTTATTTTCCTGCCTGTTAGAGAGGCTAATTATAAATTCAGCCCCGCCTTCAACTCGATTGTGCGCGCTCAAACAACCATTAAACGAATCTATTATTTGTTTTGATATAGATAAACCAAGGCCTAAACCTTTACTTGATTTAGTACTATAAAAAGGTTCAAATAAATTACCAAATGCATGTTGCTCAATACCAGAGCCAGTATCTAAAATCGACAGTTTTACGCGCTCTTCAAAACACTCCAGCTGAAAACTTAAGTTACGAATAATTGCGCCATTCATAGCTTGGCTAGCATTAGTAATTAAATTAACGAGTACTTGTTCAAATTTAAGCGAATCGACCCACACAACGACTGTTTCATCAAATTGAGGTGGCTCTACTTGTACGTTATCTTGCTTTAACTGCGCGCTAGAAATCATTAATGCGTTATTAACAAGCCCTGCAAGAGGGTAAGGTCTGAGCTGCATTTTGGAAGGTTTACTAAAATGCTTTAACTGACCTACAATTTGGTGCACTCGATTAACTAATCCCTCAATCACTACTAAGCTTTCACCAAGTGCTGAAGTATTTCCTTTAGCTAATAAACGCTTTGCCGAAGCTAAATAAGTATTAATAGCACTGAGCGGCTGGTTTATTTCGTGGTTAATTCCTGCACTTAGCTGTCCTATTGTCGCAAGCTTTGCAGACTGCACTAAAGCCGTTTGTACTTTTTCCAAAGCCTGAGTGCGCTCAAGGACTTCAAGTTCAAGGCTATGTCTGGAGTACACCAGCTTTTTATAACCCGCAAACCGAGTTAATAAAATATAACTAATAATAATAACTAAGCTACAGATAATAAATACCCAAAATAAGCGAGGCAGTTGAGCTGAATTAACTTTTGTTATATCAACGAGTACGTTCATTGTGGCATTAAAATATCGTAAAGGTCTTTGCGACATTACGTAAAGTTTTTTATCTATTTTTAAATGTTTAATACCTTCATTAGAAAATTGAAACTGCTTTATATACAAAGGCTGATGATCTAAATAAGCCCGACGAGATTTAATATCTCTGCGCATCGTTATATCAAGCTCAGTGAAGCTGTTTAATCGCCACATTTGCATATCTGACATTGCAATTACCTCATCTGCAAGCTGCAAAAAAAAGTGACTACCCTTTGAAGTATTTAGAAGCTCTCTGTCATCCTCAAATTTACTTACATTCACTTTTAACACAACAACACCAATGGCTTTATTGTCGCGATATACTGCTTGTGAAAAGTAAATACCACGCTCTTTAGAGCGCATGCCTAATGCAAAGTACGCTACTTTTTCGCCTGCAAATGCACGTTTGAAATAAGGTCTAAACGCAAAGTTGCTACCTAAAAAAGTATAATCTGCTTGCCAATTACTACTGGCAATAACTTCGCCTTGAGTATTTAGAACAAAAATATCTGAGGCACCACTGGCTTGTTGAATATCAGCAAGGTAGTTATTAATAGCGTTATAGTGCTGTGGCTGCGCATCTACAAAGTCTATCATTAACGAGTTATAGGTAAGTAACTGGGGAATAGCAGAAAAACGAGCAAGCTCAGTATCAATATAGTTATTTAATTGCGTAACTTGGCGCTCAGCCTGGTAGGTTGCTTGCTCAACATCATGAGAACGACCAAGCCAAAACGTAACAACTAATATAAGTACGAGTAACACACAAACAGTAATGATTTTTTTAGAAAAAGAAAACATCTGTCTCTTTATACACATCT